>NZ_LR134336.1:0-135000 GCF_900637025.1 Streptococcus oralis ATCC 35037 | reverse complement strand
GAAATCCCTGGATCATCGCTTACTTACAGCTACCCAAGGCATATCGTCGTTTGTCACGTCCTTCTTCGGCTCCTAGTGCCAAGGCATCCACCGTGCGCCCTTATTAACTTAACCTTATTTTTTGACCTTTCAGTCATAAACTCTTTTAATACTACAGCGTTTCGGTTTATTTTCTTGTTACTATTTGATATAGATATTCAATTTTCAATGTGCATTACTTGGTGATCTCTCACCAATGGAGCCTAGCGGGATCGAACCGCTGACCTCCTGCGTGCAAAGCAGGCGCTCTCCCAGCTGAGCTAAGGCCCCACAAGACCTCTCAAGACTAAACAAGACCAATGTGCAGTTCCTTATCCTTAGAAAGGAGGTGATCCAGCCGCACCTTCCGATACGGCTACCTTGTTACGACTTCACCCCAATCATCTATCCCACCTTAGGCGGCTGGCTCCTAAAAGGTTACCTCACCGACTTCGGGTGTTACAAACTCTCGTGGTGTGACGGGCGGTGTGTACAAGGCCCGGGAACGTATTCACCGCGGCGTGCTGATCCGCGATTACTAGCGATTCCGACTTCATGTAGGCGAGTTGCAGCCTACAATCCGAACTGAGACTGGCTTTAAGAGATTAGCTTGCCGTCACCGGCTTGCGACTCGTTGTACCAGCCATTGTAGCACGTGTGTAGCCCAGGTCATAAGGGGCATGATGATTTGACGTCATCCCCACCTTCCTCCGGTTTATTACCGGCAGTCTCGCTAGAGTGCCCAACTGAATGATGGCAACTAACAATAGGGGTTGCGCTCGTTGCGGGACTTAACCCAACATCTCACGACACGAGCTGACGACAACCATGCACCACCTGTCACCTCTGTCCCGAAGGAAAACTCTATCTCTAGAGCGGTCAGAGGGATGTCAAGACCTGGTAAGGTTCTTCGCGTTGCTTCGAATTAAACCACATGCTCCACCGCTTGTGCGGGCCCCCGTCAATTCCTTTGAGTTTCAACCTTGCGGTCGTACTCCCCAGGCGGAGTGCTTAATGCGTTAGCTGCGGCACTAAACCCCGGAAAGGGTCTAACACCTAGCACTCATCGTTTACGGCGTGGACTACCAGGGTATCTAATCCTGTTTGCTCCCCACGCTTTCGAGCCTCAGCGTCAGTTACAAGCCAGAGAGCCGCTTTCGCCACCGGTGTTCCTCCATATATCTACGCATTTCACCGCTACACATGGAATTCCACTCTCCCCTCTTGCACTCAAGTTAAACAGTTTCCAAAGCGTACTATGGTTAAGCCACAGCCTTTAACTTCAGACTTATCTAACCGCCTGCGCTCGCTTTACGCCCAATAAATCCGGACAACGCTCGGGACCTACGTATTACCGCGGCTGCTGGCACGTAGTTAGCCGTCCCTTTCTGGTAAGATACCGTCACAGTGTGAACTTTCCACTCTCACACTCGTTCTTCTCTTACAACAGAGCTTTACGATCCGAAAACCTTCTTCACTCACGCGGCGTTGCTCGGTCAGACTTCCGTCCATTGCCGAAGATTCCCTACTGCTGCCTCCCGTAGGAGTCTGGGCCGTGTCTCAGTCCCAGTGTGGCCGATCACCCTCTCAGGTCGGCTATGTATCGTTGCCTTGGTGAGCCGTTACCTCACCAACTAGCTAATACAACGCAGGTCCATCTGGTAGTGATGCAATTGCACCTTTTAAGTAAATGTCATGCAACATCTACTCTTATGCGGTATTAGCTATCGTTTCCAATAGTTATCCCCCGCTACCAGGCAGGTTACCTACGCGTTACTCACCCGTTCGCAACTCATCCGCTCGGTGCAAGCACCAAGCTTCAGCGTTCTACTTGCATGTATTAGGCACGCCGCCAGCGTTCGTCCTGAGCCAGGATCAAACTCTCATTAAAAGTTTGAGTTCTCACTCATTTCTGTCACTGACAGATTTATTGTTTTTTCATTGTTCAGTACTATAACTTCAGTTATAGTGCCCTGCACATTGGTTCGTCTTGTTCAGTTTTCAAAGGTCTTTGTCACTCAATCTCTCTCAAGCGACAACTATATTAGTATATCACAGCTACCTGTCTCTGTCAACAGATTTTTTAAACTTTTTTCAAGTTTTTTTAACCGCAATACACCATAGTCCGTACGGGATTCGAACCCGTGTTACCGCCGTGAAAAGGCGGTGTCTTAACCCCTTGACCAACGGACCTTGAGCTTTTCAACTCTTTCTATTATACCTACTTTTTTACCTTTGTCAAGAACTTTTTTCCTCTTTACCGAAATTCTGAAAGGATAGGGGAAAAGAGCCAGTTAAACTGACTCCTTCTATTTATCTTGCCAATTAGTCGCACGTTCCTCTCCCCACCAGTAAGGGATCAATTCGGCAACCTTAATTGTTTTTCTTGTTTCGTAGTCCATCATGAACTCTGCTTCTTTATTCTCAGCATTCAATTCTAAGAGAAATTCTCTGCAAGCGCCACAGGGCATACCTGATCCTTCTCCGTAGGGAGGTTTATCTCGAAAGGCGAGGATTTTCTTAACTTTGGTCTGTCCTGAAAATTGATACATATTGAAGAGAGCTGCTCGTTCTGCACAGAGATGAAAAACGCCACAAGTACCCTCCATACAAAATCCTGTAAAAATCTGACCATCTTCTGCTTCTACTGCAGCAACAACATGGTTAGCATAAACAAAGTCAGAAACTTCATGGGGATTGAATAAGGTTCGTGCTTCTTCATACATCTTTTCCCATGTATCCATCGGAAGTCCTTTTTATTTGGAGATCTCTTTCAGCATATTATCGATATGCTGAATTGACTTTTCACGTCCGAGTAAGAAAATGGTGTCTGGTAATTCTGGTCCATGCATTTCACCTGATACAGCAATACGAATCGGCATGAAGAGGTTTTTCCCTTTAATACCTGTTTCTTTTTGAACTGCTTTGATTTGTGGGAAGATGTTTTCTGTCACAAATTCCTCGTCTGTCATTGCTTCTAGTTTCGCTTTGAAGGCTTCTAGAACAACCGGAACGGTTTCTCCTGCCATGACCTCGCGCTCAGCGTCTGTCAACTCTGGGAAATCTGAGAAGAAAAGGTCTGTCAGTGGAACAATCTCGTCTACTGACTTCATTTGTGGCTTGTAGAGTTCTACCATTTTTTCAGATTTATCAGTCAAACGTCCTGCTTCTTCTAAGTATGGTTTGGCCATTTCAAAGATGGTTGTCAAGTCAGCTCTCTTGATATAGTCGTTGCTCATCCAGTCTAGTTTCTTCTGATCAAATGCAGCTGGAGACTTGCTGAGGCGGTTTTCATCAAAGAGTTTAATCAATTCCTCACGAGAGAAAATTTCATCTTCGCCACCTGGATTCCAACCAAGAAGGGCGATAAAGTTAAAGACTGCTTCTGGCAAATAGCCTTTTTTACGGTAGTCTTCTATAAACTGAAGGGTATTGGTGTCACGTTTAGACAATTTTTTACCCGTTTCAGAGTTGATGATCAAAGTCATGTGACCAAACTCTGGTGCTTCCCAACCAAGCGCTTCATAGACCATGAGTTGTTTTGGCGTATTAGCAATATGGTCATCACCGCGGATAACGTGAGAGATTTGCATATCGTGGTCATCGATGACAACGGCAAAGTTGTAAGTTGGGTAACCATCTTTCTTTTGGATAACCCAGTCACCACCGATGTTGCCACCTTCAAACTCGATATCACCTTTGACCATATCATGCCATTTGTAGATACCAGACTCATTGACAGCCAAACGAACAGTTGGGATGATACCAGCTGCTTCACGTTCTGCGATGTAAGCTGCTTTTTCTTCTTCGCTCATGCCAAGATATTCATTGATGTAGCGTGGTGTTTCACCAGCTGCTTCTTGGCGTTCGCGCTCAGCTGCCAACTCTTCTTCTGTAACGTAAGATTTGTAGGCTTTTCCTTCGGCTAGCAATTGGTCGATGTATTTTTGATAGAGTTCCAAACGCTCTGATTGGCGGTAGTTTTCATGAGTTTCTGGGCTTTCATCCCAGTCAATCCCCAACCAACGAAGGTTTTCAAGCTGTGAACGTTCTCCATCCTCAACATGGCGTTTACGGTCAGTATCTTCGATACGAATGATAAAAGTTCCACCATGATGGCGTGCGTAAAGGTAGTTAAACAATGCTGTACGGGCATTTCCGATGTGTAGTAGTCCTGTTGGACTTGGTGCGTAGCGTACGCGGATATCTTTTGACATAGTTTCTCCTATAAAGTCTCTAGGCGTCTGCCTTTTTGCTTTCTATATTATATCACAAGTCTCGCCTGAGTCCAATGTCTACGAATAAAGAGAGTAAAAAGAGTGGACAAGCCACTCTTTTCTTCTATTATAGACGTGCGTTAAGTTCTTTGCTCAATTCTTCAAATCCTGGTTTCCCAAGAAGGGCAAACATGTTACGCTTGTAGGCTTCAACACCTGGTTGGTCAAATGGGTTGATGGCATTCAAGTAACCTGAAAGGGCGATTGCCAATTCGAAGAAGTAGATCGTGTAGCCAAGAGTAAAGGCATCTTGCTCTGGAAGAGTCACATACATATTTGGTACGTCACCGTCAGTGTGGGCAAGAAGAACACCGTCAGTCGCTTTTTTGTTTACAAAGTCAACGTCTTTTCCTTGAAGGTAACCAAGTCCATCAAGGTCTTCTTCCAAAGTAGGAATGATCACGTTCTTACGTGGTTTGTCAACACGGACAACTGTTTCAAACATGATACGAGTTCCTTCTTGGATAAATTGACCCAATGAGTGTAAGTCAGTTGAGAAGTTAGCTGAAGTTGGGTAAATACCTTTTTGGTCTTTCCCTTCTGACTCACCAGCCAATTGTTTCCACCATTCTGAGAAGTATTGAAGTGATGGTTCGTAGTTTACCAAGATTTCAGTAGCGTAGCCTTTACGGTAAAGGATGTTACGAACTGCTGCGTATTGGTAAGCTTCATTTTCAGCAATCTTGTCTGAAGTGTAATCTTTACGAGCTGCATTCGCACCTTCCATGAGGGCTTTGATGTCTGCACCTGATGCTGCAATTGGAAGCAATCCAACTGCTGTCAATACTGAGAAGCGTCCACCGATGTCATCTGGAACAACAAATGTTTCCCAACCGTTGGCATCTGCTTCAACCTTAACAGCACCTTTTTGGCGGTCAGTTGTGGCATAGATACGTTTGTTGGCTTCTTCTTGACCGTATTTCTTAACCAAGAGTTCTTTGAAGACACGGAAAGCGATCGCTGGTTCTGTTGTTGTACCTGATTTAGAAATCACGTTTACTGAGAAGTCTTTGTCAGCTACGTACTCTACCAAGTCAGCAAGGTAAGTAGATGAGATTGAGTTTCCTGCGTAAAGGATTTGTGGAGCTTTGCGTTCTTCTTTTGTTTGCAAGTTTGCAAAGTGGTGGTTCAAGAAGTCAATGGCTGCTTTGGCACCAAGGTAAGATCCACCGATACCAATCACAACCAAGACATCGCTATCTGACTTGATTTGCTCAGCAGCTTTCAAGATGCGGTCGAATTCTTCACGGTCGTAGTTTTCAGGAAGGTCCAACCAACCCAAAAAGTCGCTACCAGCACCAGTTCCTTTACGAATCAATTCGTCTGCAGCTGTTACTTGTGCTTGCATGTATTCCACTTCATGTGGGGCAACAAATTTGTCTAAAACTTTTGAATAATCAAATTTAATATGTGACATGATAATCCTCCAAAATTTCTTCTTTTCTATCATAACGCTTACCTTCGATTTTTTCAAGCTTTTTTATTGAATTTGCCCAATTTTTATCAGAATTCAAACGTTTGCGTAAATTTGCTAAAATATAAAAAATCTGAAAGGGCGAATAAAAACGGCTAGAGATTCTAACCGTTACAATTCATTTAATAAATACTCAAATAATTCTAAATTGCCATCTTCTTCATTGACCAGGAACTCTGGGTGCCACTGTAAACCGATAATACGATGCTCGTCGACAGACTCAATCGCTTCTACTGTCTGATCTCGAGGGTCCACCGCTGTCACACGGAAATTAGGCGCCAGGTCTTTGATGCTTTGACGATGGACTGAATTTACTTGACTTTCTTTGCCAAACAACTTAGCCACCACGCTTCCTTCTACTGTCTCAATAGAATGAGATGTTCCAAAAGGTAAGCCTTGCCAGTGGCCTTCAATTTCTTGGTGGAGAGTGCCGCCAAAAGCAACATTGACAAGCTGAACACCACGGCAGATTGCCATAATTGGTTTATTCTGACGGAGCGCTTCTTTCAAGAGAGCTAGTTCAAACTCATCGCGTACAAGGTTGTAATCATCGCTCTCAATAGTCTTTTTCTCTCCATAAAACTGGGGATGGACATTTTGTCCACCTGTCAAGATGAGTTTGTCAATCATTTCTACATAATCGCGCACAATGGACTCATCCCCTACAGGAATTACTAAAGGAAGACCACCGACTTGACGAATGCTCTCTGCAAATTTACAGGATACAGATGAGTGAATGTTTTTCCCTTCTGCATCTACAGGACATAGATTTGCAGCAACTCCTACAACCGTTCTAGCCATGATGTGTCTCCTTTCGATTTTCTTGCGACAGTCTTATCTTATCACTCCAACCCTTTCCTGTCTAATATGTTTTTTTAAAGACCGTGATAAGTATTTTTTATGGACAAGAAAAAGCTGCCCAACGAGGACAACTTCTTTTTTATTCGAAGACAAATTGATTGTGATACAGTTCCGAGTAGAAACCGCCGAGTTTGAGCAACTCGTGATGATTTCCACGTTCAATAACCTCTCCATCTTTGAGGACAATAATCTGATCGGCATTGAGGATGGTCTTGAGACGATGGGCAATGACAAAACTGGTTCGTCCTGCTACAACTGCCTCCATGGCATGTTGAATCTTGCTTTCTGTTACGGTATCCACATTGGAAGTCGCTTCATCTAAAATTAAGACTTGAGGATCTGTCATCAAGGTCCGAGCGATGGAAATCAATTGTTTCTGCCCAGTCGAGAAGATATTTTGCTCATCATCAATAAGGGTATCATACTTGTCAGGCAAGCTTTCGATATAGTCATGAATATGAGTTGCCTTGGCAGCTGCTTCGACCATTTCCTGACTGGCATCTGGCACACCAAAGCGGATATTGTCCCGAATCGTTCCACTAAACAAGACCGAATCCTGCAAGACAATCCCGACCTTGCTCCGCAGACTGTCCAAGTCGTAGTCACGGATGTCTTTGCCATCAAAAGAAATGCTACCTGCATCCACATCGTAGAAGCGATTGATAAGGTTCATGATGGTCGTTTTCCCTGAACCAGTCGGACCGACAACTGCTATCATCTGCCCCTTAGGAGCTGAAATGCTAACATCTTTTAAAATCGGCTTGTCTGGCACATAAGAGAAATCAATATGACTGATTTCAACACCTTCTCGCAATTCCGTAAAGGCAGGCGCATTTTGCGGACGAATCTCTTCTTCTGCATCGAACATTTCTTGGATACGATCCGCTCCAGTAAAGGCCAACTGGAGGCTCCCCCAACTCGCAGCCACCTGGATAATTGGCTGGTAGTACTGCTGAGAAAATTGGGTAAACATGACGATCAAACCTAGGGCTGTCGTTGTTTCGATACTTGGATCGTTCAGCAGGACCGCAGAACCTGCAAAAATAACGATGGCCGTATTGACCAAGCTCATCCCATTCATAACAGGAAACAGGATGCCTGAGAACATTCTCCCTTTAAAGGTTGCCTTGCGCACGCGCTCATTTTGCTCCACAAAGCCTGCTACGATGTCATCTTGAATTCCTTGTACGATAACAGCTTTCTGTCCAGAAATACTCTCGTCCATGTAGGCATTGAGTTTCCCAACCTCTTTTTGCTGGAGATTGGTGTACTTGCGGGCCATTTTCACGATGAAGACCAACATGAGAAAGGCTACTGGGGTGCTAGCTACTGTTATCAGGGCTAGTGTCACATTTCTTGAAAACATGACAAAGATCAAACCGATGTAAAGAGCAATATTGCTCATGACCTGAACTAGGCTTTCATTGAAGGCTTGAAGGATGTTGTCCAAGTCACTCGTAAAGCGAGAGAGGATATCGCCATCCTGATGGCGGTCAAAGAAAGAAACCGTTAAACGAGAAAGTTTGCCAAAGAGGCCCTTACGCATCTCATTTGTTGACTCAGCAATCACACGGGTCATCAAGGTCATGTAAATCAAACTAGATACCACTAAGGCGAGGACAACCAGAGCTAGATTCAGCATCAGAGCTGACAAACTCTGCCAGGCTAGTTCGGAAGTCCCATTTTGATAAGCTAGAACTAGGTTAGCTAGCTCTGTGACTGCTTGACCTGAAAAAACTGGAAAGAGGGCTTGGGCAATCGTCGCAACCGCAACCATCAGAATCACAATGACAAAGGAGAACTTGTAAACTTTAAAATAATTCCAGAAAAATCGAACGGTTTTCATTTTATTCCTCCTTTCCCTTTTGTGTTTCGTAGATTTCGCGGTAGATGGCGTTGTTAGCTACCAAATCTGCATGCCGTCCTTCTCCAATCAAGCGCCCTTGATCCAAGACCAAAATCTTGTCCGCATGGACGACTGAACTGATCTTTTGAGCGATGATAATGGTTGTTGTCCCTTTCAGATCTTTGTTCAAAGCTTCCTGCACGAGTCTCTCTGACTTAGCATCCAAAGCCGAAGTCGAATCATCAAAAATCAGGATACGGGGATTGCTGACAATCCCACGGGCAATGGACATCCGTTGTTTTTGTCCACCAGAAAAATTGGTGCCTCGTTCTTCGACCTGACTCTCAAATTTGTTTTCCATGCGTCCGATAAATTCGCTGGCTTGGGCAATCCGTGCTGCACGTTCCATTTCTGACACGCTGGCATTGCCTTTTCCTTGACGAAGATTATCTGCAATGGTCCCACTAAAGAGAATAGCACGTTGCAAGACGATGGAAACTGTTTTACGTAAGGTTCCCTCGCTGACGTCTCGAATATCCTTGCCACCAATCTTGATAGATCCCTCTTGTGGATCAAAAAGCCGTGGAATTAACTGAGCTAGGGTGGATTTCCCTGCTCCAGTCGCCCCAACCACACCGACCATCTGACCAGGCGCAATTTCAAAGGTCACATTCTTCAGCATAGGCTCATCGTCATTGGGATAGGTAAAGGTCACATTTTCAAAAGAGAGACTTCCTTCTAACTCTTCGTCTGGGAGATCTTTAAATGTCATCGCTGGCTCGGTATCTAGAATTTCGCGGATACGACGCAAGGAAATCATGGCACGACTGACAGAATTTCCTAAAAATCCAACCATGATGATGGTAAAGATAATCTGGCTGAGATAGTTGATAAAGGAAGCAATCGAGCCCACAACAGATGGATCTGACTGAGCCATGCCTGCCACCAACCAGATAGAGAGGAAGACTGCCCCATAGCCGACTAGCATCATAACAGGTTCTATAACTGAGAAGGCATAACCGATATAAAGATTTTGGCCGAGAAGTTCATCTGAGACTTCGGTAAATTTGTCAAATTGTGCTTTTTCCTGCACAAAGGATTTAACCACGCGCACACCACGTAGATTTTCCTTAGCGATAGCATTGATCCGTTCAAGAAGGGTTTGAAACTTAGCAAATCGTGGTCCCATCATTCCCATCATGATGGCTGTTAGTGCAAAGATCAAGAGCACCATGAGGACAATCACCCACCAAAGTGATGGAAGAGTGTGAACCGCCAAGATAAAGGAACCGATAAAGAGAAGAGGGAGACGGAAAAGAATTTGAAAAGCCATCATCACCACGTTCTGAATTTGGTTGATATCATTGGTCATACGGACGACAAGGTTGCCGGCATTAAACTGCTCGATATTGGCATAAGAAAAAGTCTGGATCTTGCGAAAAGCGTCTTCCCGAAGGTCCGAAGACACTCCTTGAGCAATATAGGCTGCAAGCGTTACATTGACCCCACCTGCAACCAGACCGACTAGGGCTACTCCTATCAGCCAAGTGCCAATACTATAAATAGCCTCATTTTGTCCGGCCAACAAAGCCTCTAACACCTCTTGCAAATAGCGCGGTTGCAAGAGCGAACTCGCAACCATCAAGCCTGTCATCATTAAGGATGCCAAGGCCTGCCATTTATAGGTTTTTATTTTTTTAATCAGCATATTTCCTCCTAATAAAATAGATAAAGGGAGCGACATCCTGCGTCAGCTCCTTCTCATTCGTTCATATTGATGCTATTCTAGCAAAAAAGAGGCATCTTGTCAAAGAAGTCTCCTTATTATAAATTAGTACGCTTTCATCTACAGGTGATGCATGAAAAGGCTTTTTATGGTAAAATGGAAGGAAGAACTCTTACAAGGAGGAAAAGATGAAGAAACAAACCATCGCTGTCTTGGGTCCTGGTTCTTGGGGAACTGCCCTTTCGCAGGTCCTAAACGACAATGGACACGAGGTTCGAATTTGGGGAAATATTTCTGACCAAATTGATGAAATCAATAACCAACATACAAACAAACGCTATTTCAAAGATATCCTACTCGACGAAAAAATCAAAGCCTATCATGATTTAGAAGAAACACTAAAGGATGTGGATGCTGTTTTATTTGTGGTCCCAACAAAAGTAACGAGACTGGTTGCCCAACAAGTAGCAAAGGTGCTTGATCACAAGGTTGTCATCATGCATGCCTCCAAAGGATTGGAACCAGATAGCCACAAACGTCTATCAACTATTCTTGAAGAGGAAATCCCAGCTGACCTCCGTAGTGAAGTCGTTGTTGTTTCAGGACCTAGCCATGCTGAGGAAACTATTGTACGGGATATTACCTTGATTACAGCAGCCTCTAAAGACCTTGAAACTGCTCAGTACGTCCAAAATCTCTTTAGCAATCACTACTTCCGTCTCTATACTAATACGGATGTTATCGGAGTTGAAACCGCTGGTGCTCTCAAAAACATCATCGCAGTTGGCGCTGGGGCATTACATGGCCTAGGATTTGGCGACAATGCCAAGGCGGCTATCATTGCCCGTGGCTTGGCTGAAATCACCCGTCTAGGGGTTGCTCTGGGAGCTAACCCTCTGACTTATAGCGGTCTTTCTGGAGTTGGAGATTTGATCGTAACGGGGACATCTGTCCACTCTCGTAACTGGAGGGCCGGTGATGCTCTCGGTCGTGGAGAATCCCTCGCAGACATCGAAGCAAACATGGGTATGGTCATCGAAGGAATCTCAACAACTCGAGCGGCTTACGAACTGGCTCAGGAATTGGGTGTCTACATGCCAATCACACAGGCTATTTACCGAGTGATCTATGAAGGTGTCAATATCAAAGAAGCAATCACTGACATCATGAGCAATGAATTTAAAGCAGAAAACGAATGGTCATAGACCCTTATAGAAAGGAACATCATGAAACAAAAAGTCAGAAAAGCAGTCATCCCAGCCGCTGGATTGGGAACTCGCTTCCTCCCAGCAACTAAGGCCTTGGCCAAGGAAATGTTGCCAATCGTAGACAAGCCCACTATCCAGTTTATCGTTGAAGAAGCTCTCAAATCTGGTATCGAAGATATCTTGGTTGTTACAGGTAAGTCAAAACGTTCTATCGAGGACCATTTTGATTCAAACTTTGAATTGGAATATAACCTTAAAGAAAAAGGGAAAACAGATCTTTTGAAGCTGGTTGATGAGACAACCGGCATGCGCCTGCATTTTATCCGCCAAACGCATCCACGTGGTCTCGGCGATGCTGTTTTACAAGCCAAGGCTTTCGTCGGAAATGAACCTTTTGTCGTTATGCTTGGTGATGACTTGATGGATATCACGAACGAAAAGGCTGTCCCACTTACCAAACAACTCATGGATGACTACGAGCGTACTCACGCGTCTACTATCGCTGTTATGCCAGTCCCTCATGACGAAGTATCTGCCTATGGGGTTATTGCTCCGCAAGGCGAAGGAAAAGACGGCCTTTATAGCGTTGAAACCTTCGTTGAAAAACCTGCACCAGAGGATGCTCCTAGCGACCTTGCTATCATCGGGCGCTACCTCCTCACTCCTGAGATTTTCCAAATCCTCGAAAACCAAGCTCCAGGTGCAGGAAATGAAATTCAGCTGACAGATGCAATCGATACCCTCAATAAAACACAACGTGTATTTGCTCGTGAGTTCAAGGGAGCTCGTTACGATGTCGGAGATAAGTTTGGCTTTATGAAAACCTCCATCGACTACGCTCTCAAACACCCACAAGTTAAAGACGACTTGAAAGACTACCTCATTCAACTTGGGAAAGAGTTATCTGAGGAGGAATAGAAGAAAAACAAAGCTCTTAAATAAGGGCTTTGTTTTTTTGTTGAAGCTTGCAATAAAAAAGCCATCTTTGCAGATGACTTATTAGCAACCGAATCGGTGCTCGCTTTTAACTATTCCCCCCTACACATAGTTCATTCCCTTATAGCAAAGGAAAATGGCTAGTGCGATAAAAAGTACAGTTGCTCCGAGTCGCTGGCTAGTACTGTACATCCTTCTCTCCCATTTGACTGGGAAGATGACTGCTAGAAAGGCACCGCCTACTGCACCGCCAATATGCCCTGCTAGGCTGATTCCTGGAATCAGAACACTTCCAATGATATTTATCACGAAAAGCGTCAGGTAGGATTGCCCCAACTGCTGGATATAGGGGCTGCGAGTCGCGTAGCGCAAAACGATAATCGCAGCAAATAGTCCATAGAGGGAGGTGGATGCTCCTGCTGCTAGGACTTTCGGTGTGAAAGCAAACACAAAGAGATTGCCCATCATTCCTGATAAGAGATAGAGAAAAAAGAACTGCTTAGAACCGAAAATCTCCTCCACCTGTCGTCCAAGAAAGTAGAGCGAAATCATATTGACAATGAAATGCTCCCATCCAATATGCACAAATATAGCCGAAAAAAGGCGCCAAATCTGCTCAGGGAACAGGCGAATGATTGGTCCATACATGGCTCCAAACCGAAGCAAGGTATCCGCTCGTTCAAAATTTAAGCCTGTAAGAATCAACATCAAGAGAAATACCAAAGCTGTTACTAGAAGGAAGAAACTAGTCACAGGATAACGTTTATCAAAGATTTCCTTCATAGATTAGCACCTCCTGGACGGGAATATCATGGTCTTCCAAGTTAAACTCCTGAATTTGACAAGGATAGATTGTACTCAGGCTCTGCCCAGCAAAATTCTCCAGATAGCGGTCGTAGTAACCTCCACCATATCCAATCCGATAGCCCTCTGTTGTAAAAGCCAGGCCCGGAACATGAATTAAATCAATCTGAGACGGTTCCACCACTTCCAAGTCTCCTTGCGGTTCCAGTAAGCCAAAGGAAGTTTTTACCAACTGCTGCGGATGATAGACCACAAACTCCATTCGCCCCTTGGGATAGGTTTTGGGTATCAGAACTTTTTTGCCATCCTTCAGCGCCTGCTCGATCAATTCTTGCGTTTGAAATTCATGAGGGAAGGAGAGATAGGTTGCGATGGTCTTGGCTTCTTGGTAAAAGGGGTGATTCAAAAATCGTTTTGTTAAAGCTCGATCCATAGCCTGTTTTTGTTCCTGAGATATAGCCTTCATTTCTTGCAAGACTTGCTTGCGTAATTTCGATTTCATAGCTAAGCCCTCTACTCCGCCGCTTTCTTTTTGAGAAAACTAGAAACCGCCTCAACACCAATGGCTAGGGCTTCTTCCTTGGGACTCATCTGAGGATGATGAAGAGCATAAGGACTGTCGATACCTAGCCAAAACATAACCCCATCAACCTTTGAAAGAAGATAACCAAAGTCCTCACCAGTCATAGCAGGCTCGATATCAATCAACTCGACTCCCTCTTTTTCTTCAAAGAAGTCCATCAGTTCACGCGCCAAGGCTGGATTGTTCTCAACAGGTAGGTAGCCTCCTTGCTTGAGTTCCACTTCAACTTCCATATCAAAGGCTGCTGCAACCCCTTCTGCGACTGTCTTGACTCTTTTTTGTACCAAGAGGCTCATGTCCTGAGTCAAGGCGCGAATGGTTCCGTGTAAAAATGCTGTGTCTGTAATGACATTGTTGGTTGTTCCAGCTTGGAAAACACCAAAGGTCACCACTGCTCCCTCAATTGGATTGACATTGCGGCTGACAACTGACTGTACTTGGGTTACAAAGTAACTAGCAGCCACCAAGGCATCATTGGCTTCATGCGGAAAGGCTGCGTGGCCACCTTTGCCTTTGAAACGGATCTTCACCTCGCAAGTCCCAGCAAAGAGTGTATGGGTATTGGTCGCAATCTGGCCAACTTTCAAATCCGGACGAACATGGAGTCCATAAAACTGGTCTGGTAGCCAGTCCTCAAAAGCGCCATCCTCATACATGAGCATACCACCGGCTTCATTCTCTTCAGCAGGCTGAAATAGGAAGAGCAGATTATTCTTGGGTTGCTCCTCAAGGGCGCGCTCTAAACAGCCCAAGGCAATGGTCATATGAAAATCATGGCCACAAGCATGCATGCGACCTTGGTGTTGAGAAGCAAAAGGCAGGCCTGTTTGTTCGACGATAGGCAGGCCATCAATATCTGTCCGCCAACCAATGGTCCGCTCCGGCTGACTTCCCTGCAAATAGACCAAAATTCCTGTTCGCCAAGTACGAACTTGAACAAAGTCCTTGCCCTCAATCAATTTCTCAATCACATCCAGCAAATAAGCCTGAGTCTCGAACTCCTCCAAGCCAATCTCTGGAATCTGGTGTAAATCTCGTCTAGTCTGAATCAAATCTAACATCTATCGATCCTCCTTTTGATAGAAGAAAGAGGCTGGAAAAAGGGTTCCGCCTCTTTTTTACTTTTACAATTACAAGGTACGAAGCGCATCCTCAAGCGCTGTTTTTTGTTGGGTTTGGGCATCAATTTCTTTGATGATACGAGCTGGAACACCTGCTACTACAACGTTTTCTGGAACATCTTGGGTAACAATAGCTCCTGCTGCAACGACTGAACCGCTACCGATTTGGACTCCTTCAATAACCACTGCATTGGCACCGATAAGAACATTGTCTCCGACGCGGACTGGTTCAGCACTAGCTGGCTCAATCACACCGGCCAAAACTGCCCCTGCACCAACGTGGCTATTTTTTCCAACGATAGCGCGGCCACCAAGGATGGCACCCATATCAATCATGGTTCCTGCACCGATTTCAGCACCGATATTGATAACGGCTCCCATCATGATAACAGCATTGTCACCAATTTCAACCTGGTCACGGATAATAGCACCTGGCTCGATACGAGCGTTAATCGCACGTTTATCTAGCAAAGGAACTGCAGAATTGCGAGCATCTTGCTCAACAACATAATCTTGATTTTCTACCAAACCTTCGAGAAGCGGAGCGACGTCCTTCCAGTCTCCGAATAAAACATTTCCTAGTTTGACAACAGAGCTTGGTACAGCAGTTGCGAGTTCTCCCTCAAAGGTTACTTTGACACTGGTTTTCTTTTCAGCATTGGCGATAAATTGGATGATTTCTTGGGCATTCATTTTTGTAGCAGTCATAGGCGCCTCCTGGTTCGTTATAATGATACCTATTCTACCAAAAAAGGCTTCAAATTTGAAGCCTCAACTATCAAATAAGCATCTTTACTTGGCTTGTTTTGCTTCTTCCACAGATAAGAAAATCATCGGAACGATAATCAACACCATAGCTAAGGCCAAAAAACCATCCATGACCAATCCTAGAAAAAGAACACTTAATATTGCTGAAGAAAGCGGTTCGCTAGCACTTACCACCGATACAACCAGCGGGGAAACGAGTGACACAGCCTTCATAGATAGGAAGAAGGCAAAAGCGGTGCCAAACACGGCAATCATCAGACAAATCAGCACACTTACTAGATCCACTTGAAAACTTATCCGATAAATGGGGTAAAGGAAATTACTAAAGAGTCCTGCCAGGATCATCCCCCAACCAACAGTCGGAACAAATCCGTAACGCCGTGCAAAACGCTGAGGCAGGATAACATTAAACATGACCCCTACTGCACTGAGCAAACCTGTTACTAGAGCCAAAGGTGTCATGGACAACTGGGATAAATCCCCTTTTGTAGCCATCAAAAAAACACCTAGCATGGCAATCAAAACATAGAAAACAGCTGTAATCGAAGCCTTCTTCTGGTAGACAATGCGATTGTAAAACAAAATAAAAACGGGGCTGATAAATTGCAAAATGGTTGCCGTCGTCGCATTGGAATACTCAACGCAGAGATAGAAGAAAAACTGCACAGAAAAAATACCTAGAATAGCATAGGCTAAAAAAGGTAGATAATTTTTCTTATCACGCCAGATGTCCAATAATCGAGTGCGCAACTGAAAGGCCGATAAGCCTAAAACCAAACTCCCCGCTACCAGTAAACGCATAGAAGTAATCCATCCAGAAGACACCGGATAATGAGTGAAAAAATACTCTCCTAAAATCCCACAGATTCCCCAGATTAGGCCTGAGAGTAGCGAATATAGTGTTCCCTTAACAATCTTTTTCTGATAATGATTCATATTATTATTGTAACACGAAACCAACAAAGAAAAAAGTAGCAACAAGGGGAAATTACTAACCTTGCTGCTACTCTATCTTAACGATTAAATAGACGTGAACGTCCTGAAGAGCCACTCTGAGTATCTCCACTCGAACTTGTTGTTCCCGAACCGCTACTTGAGCTTGGAGGAGTTACTGCAGGAATGCTTCCTAGAATATTCTTCCAAGCATTCTGATAATCTGCATCGCTTCCTCCAATAGCGAAGCGGTAGGTGGTTACTGGCGCTCCTTCTTTAGTAGCCCAGTAACTTGTTACGGTAGAACCGGAAACGTTAACTTCTTTGCCATTAATTGAAACCTTGCCCGGTTTCTCCCCTGTCGACTTGAGGACTTGTGACTTGGTCACACTTGAGTCGAGATTAAAGCGCTCATTCCCCCAAATGCCAGGTTTTGCTTGTTGAATAGCATTAACCAAGTGGGCCATATAGTTGGCATTGCGGTAGTGGCCCGCCCCTTTGGCTAGCGGGCGGTTGTCATCGTGACCTAGCCAGCCACCCAAGGTCAAGCGAGGCGTAGAAAGCATAAGCCACATATTTTCATCTTCATTGGTTGTCCCAGTTTTTCCAACCCAGTCGGCGCTAGCGAGGCTTGGATTGATGGTAGCCAAGTCTGTCTGGAAACTTGAGGTAATCCGAGATGAAATAACATCGCGAAGCAAATTTTGCATGATGGTCGCTGTCGCTTTTGAGTAAACTTGGACAGGTTTATCCTTGTGCTCGTATACCACTCGACCATCTGTTGACTCTATCTTGGCGATCATATGTTTCTTATGGTAAACTCCGTTGTTGGCCAGAGTCTGATATCCGTTAGTATGCTGAGCAACTGTAACGTCAATTCCTCCGCCCATCGGTAAACTCTCAATACCATATTCTGGGATTTCGTAACCCATTTTTTCCATATAGCCTTTAACATCAACACCCTTCTCTCGGAGTGTACGATAAGTCCAGTAGGCTGGGATATTCCATGAGTAGTTAAGGGCTTCTCCCAATGTCATCATACCTGTACCAGGACTATTGACATACATGATGGGATTGCCGTTTGAAAAGTTGGTTGGATAGTTTGATAAGATGCTTGCACTTCCCATCAAACCTTGGTCAATGGCAATACTGTAAGCCAATATCGGCTTAGTAGTTGAGGCAGGAGAACGTTTTGTGTCGATAGCGTGGTTATTCTGATTTTTTTGATAATTGCGACCACCGACAAATCCAAGAATAGCTCCTGTTTGGTTATCCATGAGGACATTCCCCACCTCAGGCTGTCCTGTCGAATCATCTAGCAGATAGCCGTAGGTTGCCACCGCATTTTGCATCGCAGCATGAACATTTTTATTGATAGTTGTCGTAATCTTATATCCACCATTTTCAATTTCCTTAGTCGCTAAATCACGATAAGCTTTCTGGATGGATTCATTCTTTTGCTCTTGTACAGAAACATTATCTCTCTGAATCAGGTAGTCATACATCCGATCAGTAGCTTCTGCCAAGGTTGCGAAGTAGAGATAGTCACGCGAAGTACCACTGACACTACCAGATGGTAGGAAGTCTTTCTTAAAATCATAATCCTTGTACTTGTCGTAATCTTCCTGACTTAGAGCCCCTGTCCGGTACATATTATAGAGAACATCTCTAGCCCGTTTGATCCCCAGAGCCAAATCCTCCTCACTCTTCATACTACCGTCAGATTCATAAGGGGAGTAACTGATTGGGCTCTGTGGCAATCCTGCAATAAAGGCTGCTTGAGGGACCGTTAAATCCGAAGCCTTAACCCCAAAGATTCCTTCTGCAGCCTGTTGGGCACCTGCAATATTTTGGCCTTTATGATTGCGACCAAAAGGAGCAATATTAAGGTAGGTTGTTAAAATCTCATCCTTACCCATAGCCCGCTCTAAAGCTAGAGCATCAATGATTTCTTTGGCCTTACGAGCTAGAGTGGGAGCATCCCCCACCACTTGCTGCTTGATAACCTGCTGAGTCAAGGTCGAACCACCACTGGATGACCCCAGACCGACAAAAGTTCCCAGGGTCGCACGAATAACGGCCTTAGGCACGACTCCCTTGTGCTCGTTGAAATTCTCGTCCTCTGTCGCAATGATAGCCTTCTTAAGATTGTCTGAGATAGCATCTGAAGCGACTGAAGTGCGCAACAAATCGCCCTCGATCGAGGCAATGGTACTGCCGTCAGAATAAGTGATTTCTGAGATAGAGGCAATATCCTTCACTTGCTTGACCAACTCTTCTGCTTGAGGTACCTGGGCCTTGTCAAATAGAGCGACTCCATAACCCATAGCCACCCCAGCACCAAACAGTCCACCGATAAAACCTAGGATAAAGAGAGTATTAAAAACTATTTTAAACCCACTCAAAACCTTAGCAAAATTAGATCCTGCCCTTCCAACTTTATCAGAAGAGGTCCCCTTTTTACCGGTTTTCTTATTAGCCAGTTTTTCTGCTAGTCTTTTCTTCCATTTTGCAATTCGTTGCATTAGCTGCTGGAAAAAATGCAGCATTTTTGTTTTTAATTCATTAATTCTTTCTTTCATGAATGTCCTCGCTTTCTCTATTATACCATAAAAGGGAAACTTTCAATAAAATAGCTACTTTCTTCCCTATTCCACTAGGCTATTAATCAAGTTTGTGATACAATAGGTAGAAACAATATTTTATAAAGGAGAAAAGACACATGCACATTTTTGATGAGCTAAAAGAGCGTGGTTTGATTTTTCAAACGACTGATGAAGAAGCTTTGCGTAAAGCCCTAGAAGAAGGTCAAGTTTCTTATTATACTGGCTACGATCCAACTGCTGACAGCCTTCACCTAGGCCACCTTGTCGCAATCTTGACAAGTCGTCGTTTGCAACTAGCAGGTCACAAACCTTATGCGCTCGTTGGCGGTGCTACAGGTCTCATCGGAGATCCGTCCTTCAAAGATGCTGAGCGTAGTCTCCAAACAAAAGACACAGTAGATGGCTGGGTCAAGTCTATCCAAGGACAACTTTCTCGTTTTCTTGACTTTGAAAATGGTGAAAACAAAGCTGTCATGGTCAATAACTACGACTGGTTTGGCAGCATCAGCTTCATCGACTTCCTCCGTGATGTCGGAAAATACTTCACTGTCAACTACATGATGAGCAAGGAGTCTGTGAAAAAACGGATTGAAACTGGAATTTCTTACACTGAGTTCGCTTACCAAATCATGCAAGGGTACGACTTCTTTGTCCTTAACCAAGACCACAATGTTACTCTGCAAATCGGTGGTTCTGACCAATGGGGAAACATGACAGCTGGTACCGAATTGCTTCGTCGTAAGGCTGACAAGACAGCCCATGTTATCACAGTTCCACTCATTACAGACGCGACTGGTAAGAAGTTTGGTAAGTCAGAAGGAAACGCAGTCTGGCTCAACCCTGAAAAGACTTCTCCATACGAAATGTACCAATTCTGGATGAACGTCATGGATGCTGACGCTGTTCGCTTCTTGAAAATCTTTACCTTCTTGTCACTGGACGAGATTGAAGACATCCGCAAACAATTTGAAGCTGCTCCACACGAACGCTTGGCTCAAAAAGTCCTGGCTCGTGAAGTCGTGACTCTTGTTCACGGAGAAGAAGCTTACAAAGAAGCTCTTAACATAACTGAGCAACTCTTTGCTGGAAACATCAAAAACCTTTCTGTCAAAGAACTCAAACAAGGACTTCGTGGAGTGCCAAACTACCAAGTACAGGCAGACGAAAACCACAATATCGTGGAACTTCTCGTCTCATCTGGTGTGGTCAATTCAAAACGCCAAGCCCGTGAAGACGTTCAAAACGGAGCTATCTACGTCAACGGCGACCGTATCCAAGACCTTGACTATGTCTTGAGCGACGCAGATAAGTTAGAAAACGAACTCACTGTTATCCGCCGCGGGAAGAAGAAATACTTTGTGTTGACTTACTAAATTGTTAAACATTTACCTATAAACAAAGGAGTTACCCTCGAGAAAGGTAACTCCTTTTTGCTGTGAATAGTCCCCACCTATCCCTTAATAGACAGGCTACGCAGGACTATGCGTAAGGTTGTTAGATTATGTAGGATAGAGAGGTTTGAAGGACTGAGCCAATTAAACAAGCCAAAGCCAATCAAACTACTATTTACGACAACGGTATCTTGAATATTCTTCTTGATGAGTGTTTGCAAAGATGATGATAGCCAATCCAACTCTTGGAAGAAATCCAAACGATTATCTAACAATAAGATATCGCTCATCTGCTTAGAAATATCTGCACTCTCATTCATCACCACACCGATATCTGATAGGGTTAGAGCCGCTGAGTCATTCAATCCATCTCCAACCATCAAAATCGTGTGACCTGCTTTCTGCAGTTCCTCTACTAACTCAAATTTCCCATCAGGTTTCAAGTCTGTATAGACCTGATCAAAGGGCAAATCTTTGACTAATTCCTCTGTCCTAACCAAGGTGTCCCCTGTTGCCAGAATCAATTTTTTCCCTTGTGCCTTAAGTTTCTCCAAGGCTGCTTTTGCTTCTTTTCTCAAAGGAGTATGAATGCAGAACATTCCAATCAATTCATTCTGATAAGCCAAGAATAAGAGATTGTAGTGACTCTTGTACTCTTCAATTAAAGCATTTTGTTCTGAACTGATATGAATCTGCTCATCCTGCATCAAGACATAATTCCCAATAAGAACTGGTTGGCCATCTATATGAGATTTGATCCCCTTGCTTGCAATATATTGGAGTTTCCCATGCATTTCCTCATGTTCAATTCCCTCTATCTCAGCTTGCTTGACGATGGCATTAGCAATAGGATGATAAATGTGTTCCTCAAGACAGGCACTGATTCTGAGAATATCTTCCTCACTATAGTCCCCAAAAGGTAACACCTTTTCAACTATAGGATAACTAGTTGTGATTGTTCCCGTCTTATCAAACAAGAAAGTATCAACTTCCAGATATTTCTCCAGAACATCCCCATCCTTAATCACCATTTCACGGTTCAACCCCTCCTTGATAGCTGTCAAATAAGCTACAGGAGTAGAGATTTTCAAAGCGCAGGAGAAATCGACTAATAGGAAAGAAATAGCCTTAGAAAAAGAACCTGTTAATAGGTAAGTTAGCCCAGCCCCCAAGAAATTATATTTGACGACCTTATCCGCCATCTTGATGAAATAGCGTTGTTTCGTTTTCTTGTTTTCTTCAGATTTCTTCATTAACTCAATCAGTTGTAAAATCCGGCTGTTCATCTGATTATCGGTTACACGAATGCGTAACTCTCCAGTTTCTAATACTGTATTTGCACAAACCAAATCAGACTCTCTTTTTTCAACTGGAAAACTCTCTCCCGTCAAGGAACTTTCGTTGACCATACCTAAACCTGAAACTACTTGTCCATCAAACAGAATTTCATTTCCTTGAGATAGGACCAAGACATCTCCTATTTGAACATCGGAACTCTTGATACTAACAACCGTATCGCCCTGTACTAAGAATACGTCGTTCTCTTTTGCAAGAAGACTCTGTTCTAAATCTGTTGCAGTTTTTTTCAAAGACCACTGATCTAAATGATTCCCCAAATCAAGCATAAACATGATATTGCTAGCTGTCTTGGATTGGTTCATAAACAAGGACAATAAAATCGCCGAACAGTCCAAGACTTCCATCGTTAGTTCCTTACGCGCTAGTGTTTGATAAGCTTCTCTAATATAACCCAAAGCCTGATAACAAGTCCATATATAGCGAATAGGATACGGCACAAAACTACGAAAAAGTACACGCTTAATCGCTGCACCTGAAACAATAGAATAAGCACTCTCTTCTCTACGAATGGGAAGAGTCATCAACTCAGAAACTTTCCCTTTATCAATTCTTTTTAAAAAGGCTTCTGCATTATCTAATACAGAAAAGCCTTCTTTTATGCGTAGAGTAAAGTGCTGTTGATCCATGTAAAACTGGATAGACTCAATCCCCTTTTCATCTCTCGCCAAGGAACGAAGATAGTCTTGAATATCCAAGGTGAGTGAAAAAGAAGATGATAGTCGGATATGTTGGTATCCTCTATGTAGCACTTTAAAAGACATATTATTCTCCTATAAGGCTATCTAATTGCTCTTCTTTTTTCTCTTGCTCGTACAAATATTTGGCATCTTGCAAGACATCGTCTCCATGTTGTTTCACAATAGAAACAGATGCATCCAATTCGTCTTTCAATTTGTAAGCCTTAGCCAAAGCTTTAGAATAGCCTTTTTTAGCTTCTTTACTTGCCAAGATTTTCAAACCAAGAGTGCCAAATGCTACACCACCCAAAAAGAGTGATGATTTTTTCGCAGCTTTTGCGATGGTTAATACTTCTTTTAACATAGTCGTTTCCTCCTTATCATTATTATATAGCAATTTAGATATAAAAGCAATTCCATTCTATGGATTAAAGAATTGGATTTATTTCTATTGAATCTCATATCTACATACTCCTATACTTGCTTTCGCTTGCCTCTTTTGCTAGACTTAAACTATGAATACAAACCTCAAACCAAAACTCCAGCGCTTCGCTACTGCTAGCGCTTTTGCCTGCCCCATCTGCCAAGAAAATCTGACCTTGGTCGAAACTAGTCTCAAGTGTAGCAATCGCCATTCTTTTGACTTGGCAAAATTCGGCTATGTCAATCTGACTCCTCAAATCAAGCAATCTGCCAACTACGACAAGGAAAACTTTCAAAACCGCCAAGAAATCCTAGAAGCTGGCTTTTATCAGACTATCTTAGAAACCATCTCAGACCTGCTTGCAAGCCTAGAAACTGCCAAAACTATCTTGGATATCGGTTGTGGCGAAGGATTCTACTCTCGTAAACTCCAAGAAAGGCATCCTGACAAGACCTTCTACGCCTTTGATATTTCAAAAGATTCCGTTCAAATCGCTGCCAAGAGCGAACCCAACTGGGCGGTCAACTGGTTTGTCGGTGACCTGGCTCGTCTCCCTATAAAAGACGCCAGCATAGATATCCTGCTTGATATCTTTTCGCCTGCCAACTATGGGGAATTCCGTCGCGTTTTATCCAAAGATGGTATTTTGATCAAGGTCATCCCGACTGAAAATCACCTCAAGGAAATCCGTCAAATGGTGCAGGACCAGCTGACAAAGAAGGATTATTCCAACCAAGATATCAAGGAACATTTCCAGGAACATTTCAGCATCCAATCTAGTCAGATTGCTTCCTTAACAAAACCTATCTCGGCTGAGCAACGCCAAGCCCTGCTTGCCATGACGCCTCTCCTCTTTCACGTTGACCAAACCAAGATTGACTGGAGTCAGTTGACTGAGATTACCATCGAAGCAGAGATCCTAGTTGGGAAAGCACTGTAAATAAAACTTTCAGATAAGACAAAACCCGCACCTTCAAGGTACGGGTTTAAGTTATGTAATTATTAGTTCAAGTGCCAGATATCTTCGTTGTATTGAGCAATTGTACGGTCAGATGAGAAGAATCCTGCTTTAGAAATGTTAACGATGACTTTATCCAACCATGCGTCGCGGTCTTCGTAATCAGCAAGCATTTGCTCTTTGACTTTAATGTAGTCTTCCAAGTCAAGGAGAGTCATGAACCAGTCTTTGGTGATCAATTCGTTGTAGAGACGTTCCAAGCGTTCTTTCTTACCTACTGCAAGAACAGCGTCGCTGACGATGAAGTCAACCAATGGTTTGATGGCTTCACGAGCATAGAATTCGCTTGATTTGTATGCTGCTTTTGCGTAAAGGTCGATAACAGTTTCTGAATCTTCACCGAAGATGTAGATGTTGTTGTCGCCAACCAACTCAGCGATTTCCACGTTAGCACCGTCCATAGTACCAAGAGTCAAAGCTCCGTTCAACATGAATTTCATGTTACCAGTACCTGAAGCTTCTTTAGAAGCAAGTGAGATTTGTTCTGAGATGTCACATGCTGGGATAAGGAAGCTTGCTGCAGTAACGTTGTAGTTTTCAACCATAACCACTTGCAAGTGTGGAGCTACAGCTGGGTCGTTAGCAATCACTTCTGACAAGCAAAGGATCAAGTGGATGATGTCTTGGGCAATTGTGTAAGCAGGAGCCGCTTTACCACCAAAGAAGACTGTGATTGGACGAGCAGGGATGTTACCAGCCTTGATATCAAGGTATTTGTGGATCACATACAAAGCGTTCATTTGTTGGCGTTTGTACTCGTGAAGACGTTTGATCTGGATATCAAAGATAGAGTTTGTATTGATTTCCACACCTTGGTGTTCTTTCAAGTGACGAGCCAATTTACGTTTGTTGTGAGCCTTGATGCTTTCCAATTTTTCTTTAACAGCAGCCTTGTCTTCGTATGACAAGAGTTTTTCAAGCTCATCAGCTTCATGGTGCCAACCCTCTCCAATAATCTCATCCAAGTAGTGAGACAAACTTGGGTTCGCATGCATGAGCCAACGACGGAATGTAATACCGTTTGTTTTGTTGTTGAATTTTTCTGGGTAGATGTCGTAGAAAGCTTTCAACTCTGAGTTCTTCAAGATCTCAGTGTGGAGTGCTGCTACCCCGTTAACACTATATCCGTAGTGGATATCCATGTGAGCCATGTGAACGCGGTCGTTTTCATCAATGATTTGAACAGCTGGATCTTTGTATTCTGCTTTCACACGACGGTCCAATTCTTTGATGATTGGTACCAAGTGAGGAACCACTTCTTCCAAGAATTCAAGAGGCCATTTTTCAAGGGCTTCAGCAAGGATTGTGTGGTTCGTGTAGGCAGTCATGCTACGAACGATAGAGATTGCTTCATCAAGTTCGATACCACGTTCAGTCAAAAGACGGATCAATTCAGGGATCACCATTGATGGGTGAGTATCGTTGATTTGTACAACTGCGTAGTCCGCAAGGTCGTGCAAGTTGCTTCCCTTTTCGATTGCTTCGTCGATGATCAATTGCGCGCCGTTTGAAACCATGAAGTATTGTTGGAAGATACGGAGCAATTCACCTTGCTTGTCGCTGTCGTCTGGGTAAAGGAAGAGTGTCAAGTTGCGAGCGATATCTGTCTTGTCAAAGTTGATACCATCTTCGATGATAGAAGAATCAACTGAATCCAAGTCAAACAAACGCAAGCGGTTTTTAGTAGCTATCTTGTAACCAGGTACATCGATATCGTAAAGAGTCGATGTCAATGTGAAGTGTGCAAATGGCACTTGGTAGCTACGGCTTGAGCGAACCAACCAGTTTTGCTCAGTCAACCAAGCGTTAGGAATTGTTTCTTGTTGGTTGTTTTTAAGAACTTGTTGGAAAAGACCGAAGTGGTAGTTCAAACCAACACCGTCACCATTCAAACCAAGTGTAGCGATTGAGTCGATAAAGCAGGCTGCCAAACGTCCCAAACCACCGTTACCAAGTGATGGTTCCAATTCTACTTCTTCGATTTCGATCAACTCTTTACCTGCAGCAGCAAGTTCTTTTTTCACATCGTCGTAAAGACCAAGGTTAATCAAGTTGTTTGACAAGAGTTTACCGATCAAGAACTCAGCTGAGATGTAGTAAACTTTTTTCTTACCAGTGTTGACTGGTTTTTGGCTGCTTGCAAGTTTGCTGTAGTTGAGAAGAGCAAGGTAAAGCTCTTCATTGCTACATTCTGCAATGGTTTTATTGTAACGTTTTTGTACAAATTCGTTTAATGGTAACATGTTTATGTGTCTCCTGATATTGTCTTATTTCTTTAATTCTACCAAATTTTCATTGATTCGGCGATAAATTGTAGTCAAGTCAAGCAAAGTTTCTTCAACAGCTGGTGTCAATTGATCTGCTGTCATACGCCATGACCAGTTTCCGCCAAGAGTAGATGGGAAGTTCATACGAGCTGACTCATCTAGTTCTAGCAAATCTTGCATAGTTGCAATTGCCATGAAGCTAACTGATGAAAATACTGTGCGAAGCATTGCGTGTGGCACTGTTTCATACTCTTTACGGTTCGTGTAACGAGCCATGTATTCACGAGTTGGATCGTCAATCTCATTACGGTACCAACCAAGGACTGTATTGTTATCGTGTGTTCCTGTGTACATAACAGAGTTGGCAGGTGCCAAGTGTGGGCTATCGATACTTTCATCTTCTGGGTTGAAGGCGAATTGAAGAATCTTCATCCCTGGGAAGCCAGTGCGTTCACGCAACTCAATGACTTCATCTGTCATGAAACCAAGGTCTTCTGCGATGATGTTTAGCTCACCAAGCTCTTCCTTAACGGCTGCGAAGAGTTTGTACCCTGGACCTTTCACCCATTTACCAGGTGCTGCTGTATCGGAACCAGCAGGAATTTCCCAGTAAGATTCGAAACCGCGGAAGTGGTCGATACGAACGATATCGTAGATCTTGAAGCTTTCGCGCAAGCGTTCAATCCACCATTTGTAACCGTCTTTGTCCATTGCTTCCCAGTCATAGATTGGGTTCCCCCAAAGCTGACCAGTGGCAGAAAACTCATCTGGTGGGCATCCTGCGATGCAAGTTGCTTTACCATTGGCATCTGTCTTGAAGAGGTGTGGATTTGCCCACATGTCGCTTGAATCTTCCGCTACATAGATAGGCATGTCCCCAACGATTTCGATGTGGTTGTCGTTAGCGTAAGCTTTCAATTTCAACCATTGTTGGAAGAAGAAGTATTGAGTCACACGGTGGTAAACCAACTTGTCTGCCAATTTCTCACGGTAGCTTTCAAGCGCTGAAGCTTTACGAGCACGAGCGTCTGCATCTGGCCATTCTGTCCAAGCAAGATTGTCAAAATGCTCTTTGATCGCTATATACTCAGCGAAGAGTTCAAGCCATGATTGGTTGTCTTTAGCAAACTTCTCAAAATCTTTGACATTTCCCACTTCCAAGAAGCGTTTAACTGCTTTTTCTAAAAGCGGACGACGTGCATAATAAATCTTCGCATAATCAACTTCAGATGCATCGCTACCAAAGTCAACACCTTCAAGGTCACTAGCTTCGAGCAAGCCTTGCTCTACTAAGATATCAAGGTCGATAAAATGCGTATTTCCAGCAAAGGCCGAGAATGATTGGTATGGAGAATCTCCATAGCTTGTTGTCCCAAGAGGAAGGATTTGCCAGTAACGTTGCTTCGTACGAACCAAGAAATCAACGAAATCATAGGCAGTCTGCCCAAATGATCCAATCCCGTATGCTCCTGGCAGAGAAGAGATGTGCATCAACACACCACTTTGACGTTTTTTCATAATAGCACCTCATGTGTTTGTTATAAAACGTTGCGCAATTAAGGCGCAAACGTTTGCGTTAATTTAAGTATAACGCATTTCAAAAACAAATGCAAGCGTTTTTAAAATTTTTTTTGAATTATTTTAATCAAACAAAACTTGTTCCCACTGATATTTTATGAAATAAGCGAAAAAAATTTTAAAGATTTTCTGATTTAAGATAATTCATTCTCAATATCTGCTCTATTTTCTGAAAAACCGAGCCGAATTTACGCAATCGTTTTCCTAATATATTTTCAATTCAAAAAAAACAAACATTTTAAGTTCTTTCCTATATATGGGCTTTAACAAATGTTTGAAACCTTAAAATTTTTTTAAAAATTTTTCTAAAAAAGCTTGCAACCGTTTTCTATTTGTGCTATACTAAGTTCGTAAAAGAAAACGTTTGCGTTTTCTCATTAAATTATTTTTGTTATTCTTTAGGAGGAATACACTATGTCATCTAAATTCATGAAGAGCGCTGCTGTGCTCGGAACTGCTACTCTTGCTAGCTTACTTTTGGTAGCTTGCGGAAGCAAAACTGCTGATAAAGCAGCTGATACTAGCTCATCTGAAGCAAAAGAAATCACTTTCTACGTTGAAGACCAATACAAAGCCTACGCTGAAAAAGTTGCTGCAGCTTATGAAAAAGAATCAGGTACAAAAGTTAACATCAAATCAGGTGACCAACTTGGTGGACTTGACAAACTTTCTCTTGACAACCAATCAGGTCAAGCTGCTGACGTTATGATGGCACCATACGACCGCGTAGGTAGCCTTGGTACTGACGGACAACTTTCAGAAGTTACTTTGAGCGATGGTGCAAAAACAGATGATAAGACTAAATCTCTTGTAACAGCTGCTGACGGTAAAGTTTACGGTGCTCCTGCCGTTATTGAGTCACTTGTTATGTACTACAACAAAGACTTGCTAAAAGAAGCTCCAAAAACTTTTGCTGAATTAGAAGAACTTGCTAAAAACAGCAAATACGCTTTCGCTGGTGAAGATGGCAAAACTACTGCCTTCCTAGCTGACTGGACAAACTTCTACTACGCATATGGACTTCTTGCTGGTAACGGTGGTTACGTATTCGGACAAAACGGTAAAGACGCTAAAGACATCGGTCTTGCAAACGACGGTTCTATCACTGGTGTCAACTACGCTAAATCTTGGTATGAAAAATGGCCTAAAGGTATGCAAGATACTGAAGGTGCTGCAAACTTGATCCAAACTCAATTCCAAGAAGGTAAAACAGCTGCTATCATCGACGGTCCTTGGAAAGCTCAAGCATTCAAAGATGCTAAAGTAAACTACGGTGTTGCTACTATTCCAACTCTTCCAAATGGTAAAGAATACACACCATTCGGTGGTGGTAAAGCTTGGATCATCCCATCAAGCACTAAGAACCTTGAAGCTGCACAAAAATTTGTAGACTTCCTTGTTTCAACTGAACAACAAAAAGCATTCTACGATGCAACTAACGAAATCCCAGCTAACACTGAAGCTCGTTCATACGCTGAAGGTAAAAACGATGAGTTGACAACAGCTGTTATCAAACAGTTCAAGAACGCTCAACCAATGCCAAACATTTCTCAAATGTCAGCAGTTTGGGATCCAGCTAAAACTATGCTCTTTGATGCTGTAAGTGGTAAAAAAGATGCTAAGACAGCTGCTAACGATGCTGTAACATTGATCAAAGAAACAATCAAACAAAAATTTGGTGAATAATTGAATTCGTTACAAGGGGGGAGAATACAAATCCCCCTTTGATTTTATAAATTTACGAATGATTGCAGTTGCCTATCTAGTGATTGGAGACAAACTTCAATCTCGTATCCTATGAAAGGAGTATTCATGGAAAACCAACAACCTAGCAAAGCAGCCTTGCTTTCAGTGATTCCTGGGTTAGGACAGATTTACAATAAACAAAAGGCAAAAGGTTTTATCTTCCTTGGTGTAACTATCGTATTTGTTCTTTATTTCCTAGCACTTGCAGCCCCTGAATTGCACAATTTGATCACTCTTGGTGACAAGCCAGGTCGTGATAATTCCCTCTTTATGCTGATTCGTGGTGCCTTCCATTTAATCTTTGTAGTCGTTTATGTGCTCTTTTATTTCTCAAATATTAAAGATGCACATACAATCGCAAAACGTATTAACAATGGAATTCCTGTCCCACGTACTTTTAAAGACATGATCAAAGGTATTTATGAGAATGGTTTCCCTTACCTCTTGATCATCCCATCTTACGTCGCTATGACATTTGCGATTATCTTCCCAGTTATCGTAACCTTGATGATTGCCTTTACCAACTATGACTTCCAACACTTGCCACCAAACAAATTGTTGGACTGGGTTGGTTTGACTAACTTTACAAACATCTGGAGCTTAAGTACCTTCCGTTCAGCCTTCGGTGCGGTTCTTTCTTGGACCATCATCTGGGCCTTGTCTGCTTCTACTTTGCAGATTGTGATTGGTATCTTCACCGCTATCATTGCTAACCAACCATTTATCAAAGGAAAACGTATCTTTGGTGTTATTTTCCTTCTTCCTTGGGCTGTTCCAGCCTTCATCACTATCTTGACATTCTCAAACATGTTTAACGATAGTGTCGGAGCGATCAACACTCAAGTATTGCCTATCTTGGCTAAGGTTCTTCCTTTCCTTGACGGTGCTCTTATCCCTTGGAAAACAGACCCAACTTGGACCAAGATTGCCTTGATTATGATGCAAGGTTGGCTAGGATTCCCATACATCTACGTTTTGACTTTGGGTATCTTGCAGTCAATTCCTAACGACCTCTACGAAGCGGCTTATATCGATGGTGCCAATGCTTGGCAAAAATTCCGCAACATCACTTTCCCTATGATTTTGGCTGTTGCAGCACCAACATTGATCAGCCAATACACCTTCAACTTTAACAACTTCTCTATCATGTACCTCTTCAACGGCGGAGGTCCTGGTAGCGTTGGTGGTGGAGCCGGTTCAACTGATATCTTGATCTCATGGATTTATCGTTTGACAACAGGTACATCTCCTCAATACTCTATGGCGGCAGCTGTTACCTTGATCATCTCTATCATTGTCATCTCTATCTCTATGATCGCATTCAAGAAACTACACGCATTTGATATGGAGGACGTCTAAGATGAATAACTCAATCAAACTCAAACGTAGACTGACTCAAACCCTCACTTACCTCTACTTGATTGGTCTTTCAATCGTGATTATCTATCCACTTTTGATTACTATTATGTCAGCCTTCAAGACTGGTAACGTCGTAGCTTTTAAACTAGATGCTAACGTCGACTTTAGCTTTGCCAACTTCCAAGGGCTCTTCACTGAAACCTTGTACGGCACTTGGTACCTCAACACTTTGATTATCGCCTTGATTACCATGGCTGTTCAAACAAGTATCATCGTACTTGCTGGTTATGCCTACAGCCGTTACAACTTCTTGGCTCGTAAACAAAGTTTGGTCTTCTTCTTGATCATCCAAATGGTGCCAACTATGGCCGCTTTGACAGCCTTCTTCGTTATGGCCCTTATGTTGAATGCCCTTAACCATAGCTGGTTCCTCATCTTCCTATATGTCGGTGGTGGTATCCCAATGAACGCTTGGTTGATGAAAGGCTACTTCGACACAGTACCGATGTCTCTTGATGAATCAGCAAAGCTAGATGGTGCAGGACACTTCCGTCGCTTCTGGCAAATTGTTCTCCCTCTTGTTCGGCCAATGGTTGCAGTACAAGCGCTCTGGGCCTTCATGGGACCTTTCGGAGACTATATCCTCTCTAGTTTCTTGCTTCGTGAGAAAGAATACTTTACAGTTGCCGTTGGTCTACAGACCTTTGTCAGCAATGTGAAAAACTTGAAGATTGCCTACTTCTCAGCAGGTGCTATCCTCATCGCCCTTCCAATCTGTATTCTCTTCTTCTTCCTACAAAAGAACTTTGTTTCAGGACTTACAAGTGGTGGCGACAAGGGATAATCTATCCCCGCCACCCTTTTTCATTTTGATCTTGTTTCTAAAGTTGAAAGATTAGACACAAGACCGCAAATAGTAGCAAAATCAGCTTTTCAGTAAGCAATTTATCTACTAGACTTGAAATAAAGCACATTTCTCTATATAATAATACTCATATAGAAAACACCTTTTAGAAAGATACAAATGCTTCCATATCCATTTTCATATTTTTCAAGTATTTGGGGATTTCGTAAGCCCCTGTCAAAACGTTTTGGACTCAACTGGTTTCAACTCCTCTTTACTAGCATTTTCCTCATCAGCTTGTCTATGATTCCAATTGCCATCCAAAACAGCTCACAGGAAACGTATCCACTGGATACCTTTATCGATAATGTCTACACACCCCTGACAGATGAAGCAATCATGGATTTGTCGGAGAATGCGCAGATAGTAGATGGAAAACTGAGCTATGCTGGAACTAAAAATCAGCAAGCTTCTCTTCTGATTGGTCCAAGTCCAAGTACGGAATTGCCAAAGGATTTGCAACTTCATTTTGATACTGAAGAACTCATCATCAGCAAGGAAAGCAAGGAACTGACCCGCATTCGCTACCACGCCATTCAAACGGAGAGTTTCCAGAGTAAGGAAGCTTTAACCCAGGCTATTTCTAAAGACTGGTATCAACAGAACCGTGTCTATATCAGTCTCTTTCTCGTCCTTGGTGCTAGCTTCCTCTTTGGATTGAATTTCTTCATTGTCTCTCTTGGAGCTAGTCTTCTCCTTTATATCACCAAAAAATCACGCCTCTTTTCATTTAGGAGCTTTAAAGAGTGCTACCATTTTATCTTGAACTGTTTAGGATTACCAACTTTGATTACGCTTGTTTTGGGACTTTTTGGTCAAAATATGACAACCCTTATCACTGTACAAAACATTCTTTTTATTCTTTATCTGGTCACCATCTTTTATAAAACACATTACCGCGATCCAGATTATCATAAATAGGAGATTTTTATGCCCGTTACGATTAAAGATGTGGCCAAGGCTGCAGGTGTCTCACCTTCAACTGTAACCCGCGTTATTCAAAACAAATCAACGATTAGTGATGAAACCAAAAAACGAGTTCGCAAGGCAATGAAGGAACTCAACTACCATCCCAATCTCAATGCTCGTAGCCTAGTTAGCAGCTATACTCAGGTTATCGGTTTGGTATTGCCTGACGACTCGGATGCCTTCTACCAAAATCCTTTCTTCCCGTCTGTCCTTCGAGGGATCGCCCAAGTCGCGTCTGAAAACCACTACGCTATTCAGATTGCAACGGGGAAAGATGAGAAAGAACGTCTCAATGCGATTTCTCAGATGGTTTATGGCAAGCGTGTTGACGGTTTGATTTTCCTCTACGCTGAGGAAGAAGACCCTCTGGTCAAGCTAGTAGCTGATGAGCAGTTCCCTTTCCTCATTCTCGGAAAATCAACTTCACCCTTTATCCCTCTTGTTGATAATGACAATGTACAAGCTGGCTTTGATGCGACAGAGTATTTCATCAAAAAAGGATGCAAACGAATTGCCTTTGTCGGGGGTACAAAGCGACTCTTCGTAACGCAAGATCGTCTAACTGGCTATGAGTCCGCACTCAAACAACACCAACTTCCGATGGATACCAACTTAACCTACTTTGCGACCGAGTTTCTAGAAGAAAAAGGATATCAGTTCAGTGAACTTCTGTTCAATCACGATCCGCAGATTGACGCTATTATCACAACCGATAGTCTCCTTGCAGAAGGAGTTTGTGACTACATCAGTAAGCATCAGTTAACTGTTCCTGTCTTGAGTTTCGACTCTGTCAATCCTCGACTTGATCTTGTAGCTTATGTGGATATCAATAGTCTGGAACTTGGGCGCGTTTCCTTTGAAACCATTCTCCAGATTATCAACGATGCTAAAAACAATAAACAGATTTGTTACCGCCAGTTGATTGGACACAAAATTATCGAAAAATAAAGACCAGCCCCGAATAATTCAAATATCGCCCTATAAGTTAGATTTTCTTCACCTAACTTATAGGGCGATATTTGAATATTGAAAGACATATACAAAATTATACTACTAAAAATCATTCCCAAGCTGATAATTGATATAAATACTCTAATTATGAACATTATTTTTTAACGGGCATTGTGAAGTTATGGTATAATGAGTTATATCAATTTTTGGAGGCGGATTATGGAAAATGATGTGATTCAAAAAGTTAAGATTGGCAATCTTGATTTCGAAAATCCTTTTTTTGATTCTCTAAGGGATGATTACCCTGGATTTAATTCTTGGCTTAGTAGAAAAAGTGGAGAAGACGCCTATGTTTTGGAGGTTAACAATCAATTATTGGGGTTTTTGTATCTTAAAGATGAAGAGGAGGCTGATGACAGTATTACTCCTTCTTTTGATATGCGACGCCGTTTGAAAATTGGAACCTTTAAAATTGTTTCTCATGGCACTGTACTAGGTCAACGTTTCTTAAGTATTATTTTAAGAAAAATGTTGAATAATGATCATGATTTTACTTATGTTACTTTGTTTCCTAGACAGATAGGTTTAATTAATCTTTTTGAGAAATTTGGTTTTCGTAAATGGGGAACAAAGAGTAATGGAGAGTTAGTTTATTTTAAAGATTTAGCAGTCCTTAATGATATCTATAAAGATTTTCCTCGTTTGTCACTTCAATCTCCCACTAAAAAATATTTGCTTTCTATATTTCCTCAGTATCATACAAAGATGTTCCCAGAATCTCAATTACGTACTGAGAGACATCACTATGTTGAAGACTTATCCGTAACAAATTCTAGTGAAAAGATTTATATTAGTGCTGCTAGACAGGTTCTTGAAATGCGACCTGGGGACCATATTGTTATATATAGAACAGCAGAAGGGGACATACCTGCAGAATTTAGCTCCGTTGCTTCAACAATATGTACTGTTAGCGAGATTAGGCAGATAACAGATTTTGAAAATTTTGATAAATTCCAAGAATATTGTGGTAAAGGGACAATTTTTAGTCAAGAAGAACTGCAAAAGTTTTGGTACAATCAATATCCTAAATATATTATAAAAATGCTTTATAATGTCTCTTTGAACAAAAGAATTATTCGGAGAGACTTAAGAGACATTATTGGGATTAATGCTCAACGATGGACCTGCGTAGAGCTATCAGAAGATCAATTTTATCATGTTTTAGAAATGGGTGAAATAAATGAAAGCTTTATTATCGATTAAGCCAGAGTTTGTAGAAGAGATTATAGAAGGGAGAAAAAAGTTCGAGTATCGGAAAAAGGTTTTTAAGCGTCCAGATGTTTCTTCAATCGTAGTTTATGCAACGAAGCCATACGGTAAAGTAGTTGGAGAATTTGAAATCGAAACTATTTTAGAAGAGAATATTGATAAATTATGGAATGATACCAAGCATCTATCTGGTATTTCTGAGGAATTTTTCTATGAGTACTTTAAAGATAGGGATAGTGGTTTTGCTATTCAGATTAAAATGTTTAAAGAGTACAAAAAACATCTTGATTTATCAGAATTTGATTCCACAATAAAAGCGGCGCCTCAATCTTTTTGTTATATAGGGAGGTATTAGTTTGAAATATATTTTATTAGTGGGCGTTCATGGAGTTGGTAAAACCACTTTGTTAGAGAATCTGAAAAAGGATGTGCAATTTGTTGCTTTATCAATCAGTAATTTAATTCGTCAGGCAGGAAATAAAATACAGTCATCCGATAAGTTCACAAAAAATATTGCTAACAATCAAGAACTGTGGAAACAAGAATTAGCGAACTATCCATTTAATGATAATGATGTTGTGATATTGGATGGACATTTTACCCTTTTGAATCATTCGAAGGAAATAGTCGAATTGCCTTTTTCTACTTTTGATGGCTTGGAAATCAGTAAAATTATATTGAAGAAAGAGCATCCTGTAATTATTCGAGAGAGATTAGAGAAAAGGGATAATCAGTACTGGGAACAAGAATTGATTGAGTCTTTTCAAGATAGTGAGGAGAATCAAGCTTTGGAATTCTCTCGTTTAAAAAATATCCCCATTTTTATTTATGATAGTGATTTAAAATTAGGAGAACTCAAAAATCTATTAAATGTCTAGAGATAAATTTTGAAATATGAACAGCACCCCATAAGTTAAACAAAAATCTAACTTATGGGGTGCTGTCTTTTCATGTCTAATTGTCTGTTTCTACAAATCGTCCTAGGATGTGGACATTTTCGGATACAGAGACAAAGGCTGTCGGATCGACCTGTTTCATGATGTGTTTAAAATCATTAAACTCTGCTCGTGTGATAACCGTAATCAAGACTGCTTTTCTCTCATGATTATAGGTTCCTTCTGCATCGTGGATCATGGTTGCTCCGCGGTGCAATTTTTTATGGATTTTTGCGATTACCTTATCAGGGTTATTGGTCACAATCATGGCCTGCATGCGTTTTTGCTTGGTAAAGACCGCATCTGTCACACGGCTCGATACAAAGATGGTAATCATAGAGTAGAGGGCGTATTTCCAACCAAAGGTTAGACCTGCTATCAGCATGATGGTTCCATTTACCAGGAAAGAAATGCTACCGACATTCTTACCTGTCTTCTTACGAATGGTCAGACTGACGATATCTGTACCTCCGCTAGAAATATTGTTACGGAGTGCAAAACCAATCCCCAAGCCCATGACAACACCCCCAAAAAGGGCATTGATAATGGGATCCTCTGTCAAGGTCACAACTGGTACAATCTGGATAAAGAGGGAACTCATGGATACTGTGATAAAGGTAAAGATTGTAAACTTATGCCCAATCTGATACCAAGCCAAAATCATCAACGGAAAATTGATAGCATAAAAGGTTAGCGATATCGGAATATAAAAACCAAACCAGTGATTACTCAAGGCAGAGATAATCTGTGCCAGACCTGTCGCGCCACTGGAGTAAACGTGTCCTGGTTGAAAAAAGAAATTGACTGCTACCGCTGACAGAAAGCCATAAACCAGAGAAGCTGATACCTTCTCATCATATTTTTCCCGAGAGATACTTTGTAAAACTCGTAAGATTTTTATCTGATAAGCAAAGCGGCGCAGATAATAGCGCCACCGCTTAATTCGTTTTGCTTGTTTCATCTTCTTCTACTTGTAAGCTGAGTTCCTCTAGTTGTTTGAGAGCGACTGTTGATGGAGCTTGAGTCATTGGGTCGGTTGCCTTATTGTTCTTAGGAAAGGCAATGACTTCACGGATATTTTCTTCTCCTGCTAAGAGCATCACAAAACGGTCAAGCCCGATAGCCAAACCACCGTGTGGTGGGAAACCATAGTCCATAGCTTCAAGAAGGAAGCCAAACTGGTCATTTGCTTCTTCAGCTGAGAAACCAAGAGCCTTAAACATGCGTTCTTGAAGGTCTTTTTGGTTGATACGAAGACTGCCACCACCAAGCTCATAACCATTCAAGACGATATCGTAAGCAATGGCACGAACCTTAGCCAAATCACCTTCTAATTCGTGAGCTGTTTCTTCCTGTGGAAGAGTAAATGGATGGTGGGCGCTCATGTAGCGACCTTCTTCTTCAGACCATTCAAACATTGGCCAATCAACTACCCAAAGGAAATTGAATTTATCGTTATCAATCAAGCCAAGCTCTTTGGCAATACGTCCACGAAGGGCACCAAGTGTTGCATTGGCTACCTCAAGCGTATCCGCCACAAAGAGAACCAAGTCCTTATCTTCAAGACCAAGTGCTGCAGTCAATTCTGCTTGGATACCAGTCAAGAACTTGGCAACTGGTCCATTTAATTCTCCATCCACAACCTTGACCCAAGCAAGACCTTTAGCACCGTACTGTTTAGCTACTTCAGTCATCTTGTCAATGTCTTTACGTGAGTAGTTATCCGCAGCTCCTTTGACCACAATGGCTTTAACAGCAGGTGCTTCTGAGAAGACTTTAAAATCAACACCCTTGACCACTTCTGTCAAGTCCTGAAGCAACATATCAAAACGAGTATCAGGTTTGTCAGAACCGTAAAGAGCCATCGCGTCATCATACTTCATACGAGGAAATGGAAGAGTTACTTCGATGCCTTTTGTTTCTTTCATCACGCGCGCAATCAAGCCTTCTGTGATATCTTGGATCTCTTGCTCCGTAAGGAATGATGTTTCCAAGTCGACCTGGGTAAACTCAGGCTGACGGTCACCACGCAAGTCCTCATCACGGAAACATTTGACGATTTGGTAGTAACGATCAAAACCAGCATTCATCAAAAGTTGCTTGGTAATCTGTGGACTTTGAGGAAGAGCGTAGAAATGCCCTTTATTGACACGAGATGGCACCAAATAGTCACGCGCCCCTTCTGGCGTTGATTTCGAAAGGAATGGCGTCTCCACATCGATAAATTCCAACTCATCCAAGTAATTACGGATAGAGTGGGTCACCTTGGCACGAAGCTTAAGGTTTTCTAGCATTTCTGGACGACGAAGGTCAAGGTAACGGTAACGCAAACGTGTGTCGTCGTTGGCCTCAATCCCATCTTTAATCTCAAATGGCGTTGTTTTGGCTGTATTAAGCACTGTCAGAGCTGTCACGTTCAACTCAACCGTACCAGTCGGTAATTTATCATTTGCCTGTTCACGAGCAGCAACCTGACCAGTCACCTCGATGACAAATTCGCTACGAAGACTTTCAGCTGTTGCCATGACCTCTGCAGATACTTTTTCAGGGTTGATAACCAACTGCATAATTCCTTCACGGTCACGAAGGTCGATAAAGATCAAACCACCTAGGTCACGACGACGACCAACCCATCCTTTCAAGGTCATTTCTTGTCCGATGTGTTCCTCACGAACACGACCAGCATACATACTACGTTTCATGTTTTCTCTCCTCTTTTATTCTGTTACTATTTTACCATAAAAGCGCAGGCACTTCATGAAAATCAGCAGAAAAGTTTGATTGTCTTTAGTAATCAAAACAAACAGACAAAAAATCCGATGAAAACGTCATCGGATTCTCTGATTATGATTCTTAACCTTTTTTACGCTTTTCAGCAATCTCAGCTGCCTTTTTAGGTAGAACAATCTCCGTCGCATAAGCCGAAGCAAAACGCAAAACACCTGCAATAGGCGCAAAGACAACTGCTAGATAGTTATAAAAGAAATCCCCTTTTAAAGCATAGGCAAGCACTCCAATGATAAAGAAAAGAACAACTGCCTGAATCACTGCTAATAATATCACTCGTTTCATGACTTCCTCCTGAGTCTATTATAGCATGACTATCATTAAAAATGCGATTAAATTATTCAAAGCATGTAGGGCTATACTATAAGCTAGACCACCTTTGCTGATATAAGCCAATCCCAAGCTAAAGCCAAGTGAAGCATAAACTAGGAATTGTTGTGGAGTGCCAGGGAAATGAACAAGAGCAAAAATGATACTACTTACAAGAAGAAAGAGAGCTGTCTGCTTGACATTATCCTGTTGAGGGAAGACATAGCGAGCCAGCATACCTCTAAAGGTTAACTCTTCTGTAAGTGGCGCAAAGACCACCACCATAAAGAAAGAGAAGAGAGGTTGATTATGAGTCAATTCTTCTACCAACTGTTGATTGACTGACGGATCATTTGGTAAAAAGTTTTCTGCAACAATGACAAGGGCCCATACCAAGGCAGGCAACCAGATGTATTTGTTGAGGGCTGTTTTTTCAATCGTAACGGTTCCTGTCTTATACCACCTGTAGGTAACAAAGGTAAAAATTCCTGCCAATAAGACATATATCGGGACAAAAACGTAGTCAGGTGCTCCCAACTTCATCGCTGCCACACCTACACCCTGAATAAAACTATAAATCATAATAAAGGATAAGAAAGTAAGACTATACCAGCCAATATTTTTAAGTATTTTCATAAGATTCTCCTATTTGAAATAACGTTTTGTTTTACGCAACTGTGCAACATTCGTGTACAAATGGATGACAACTGCTACCAGCAGAGCAACCAACTGTACTTGTCCTAATACCATAGATAGAATTACTAAGACAATATAGATACCAGGAATGAGGAGTTGATTGACCTTGAACAAGATCAAGTAAGCTTCTTCCATCTCGGCCTGTTTTTCTCCCTCATCATAAGTGTCAAGGTAGTCCAAAACTTCCTTGGGTGTGGCCATAACAGAAAGTTTATAGTTACGAATCTTGCTAGTGATTTTGAGGCAGTAAACACCCGACCAAATACTTACAACTATCAAAAGTAAGGATGTTGCTGATATGCCAAATCTTCCTAAGTCTAAAAGCATACAGAATAGCATACTAATTTGAGAAACATTCCAAGCTACCGTACCATAATCCAAGAAACGATACATAGCAAGATAGTCTTGCTCATTTCCTTCATCCTCTTCTTCTCGTTGATAATTCTGATAAGCCTGATGACTTTTTCTAGTGAAATAAAATGTTAGGATTGCCGTAATCAGCCCTAGACCAAAAAAGATTGAGAACAAGACAGGGATTACTTGCTCTTGGCTAATACCTAAAGGTTTAACTCCAAGAGCTCCGGCAAGTATTCCTAATAAAGCTCCTATAATAAAAAGTTTCAGTGCAAAAATTATGTGATTCTTTTCCATATTTTAACCTCTTTCTAAAACAAGCCAGACAACCATTGACCAAAGTCTTTCCCTGATTCAAAAATAGCTGTCAAGCCTTCTGTTCCAAGTGACACCAAAATCAAACAAACAGCAAGTAAGAGAATAGCTTGGTTTCTAGCTTTTTTTGCTCCATCCCCCAAGGGTTCATTGCCAAGCCAACCTGCTAGATAGGCATAGAGAGTTACTGTTATAATCCCAATCTCTGTCGAAGAGAGAAACAGCAAGACTGTCACCAAACGAACGATATTGGCTTGAATATTAAAATAATTTCCTAAACCTGCACAAACACCTGCAAGTGCTTTGTTCTCAGTATCGACTTGAAAACCTGCTAAAAACTCTTTCATAACTTTTCTCCTTTTACGAGCTCTTTAAACTTTATTTTTTTCTCTACCCATCTAAAGACTAATAGTAGCACTATATTAATCCAGAAGAGGTATTTACTTTCGACAATCGTAAACCAACCAAGTAGGCTTCCAATCATAGCAAAGATATTTGCAATAAATACAAGAATACTAACGTAATAAATCACTTTATACTTGTTCATCACTCATCCTCCTCTAAGCGAAAGACCGACTCGACCGGCTCATGAAAGATCTGAGCAATCTTTAAAGCAATGACGATGGATGGCGTGTACTCATCCCGTTCTAGCAAACTGATGGTCTGCCTGGACACGCCAGCTAGTTTGGCCAGCTCAGTTTGATTCAGACCATCGCGAGCCCGAAGCTCTTTTAGACGATTTTTTAGCATGCCTTTTTTCTCCTTTGTTCTTTATCTTGATTTCATTGTAACATATCTTTTTATTTTTGACAAGCATATTTGTCAAAAAGTTTAAGATTTTTGTCATTTTGCAAAAGAAAAAGGTCAGGAATGGTTCCTGACCAGTTTTTCTACTATTAAAATCCTAGTTTTTCAAAGATTTCTGAGAAGTTTTGGCTGATGGTCTCAAGTGACACTTGAACTTCTTCTCGAGTTTGGTTGTTCTTAACTGTCACTTGTCCGCTTTCGACTTCGCTCTCTCCGAGAGTGATGAGAGTCTTAGCCGCAAAGACATCGGCTGACTTGAACTGAGCTTTAAGCTTCCGGTTGAGGTAGTCACGCTCTGCTTTGAATCCTTGTTGGCGAAGGGCTTGTACCAATTCCAAGGCCTTAACATTTGCTCCTTCACCCAAGACTGCGATATAAACATCTAGAGCGTTTTCGATAGGGAGAGACACTCCTTGCTTTTCAAGAATGAGAAGCAGACGTTCTACACCAAGACCAAATCCAAATCCAGCAGTCTCAGGACCACCAAAGTAGGCAACCAAACCATCGTAGCGACCACCCGCACAGACTGTCAAGTCATTGCCCTCAATCTCAGTGATAAACTCGAAAATGGTGTGATTGTAGTAGTCCAAACCACGTACCATATTGGTATCGATGATATAGTCTACACCCAGATTTTCCAACATCTGACGCACAGCATCAAAATGAGCTTGGCTTTCTGCATCAAGGAAGTCCAAGATAGAAGGTGCATTCTCCACTGCCACCTTGTCTTCTTTTTCCTTAGAGTCCAAGACACGGAGAGGATTCTCCTCCAAGCGACGTTGGCTATCCTTAGACAAGGTCTCCTTGAGCGGTGTCAAATAATCGATCAAGGCCTGACGGTAAGCCGCACGACTCTCAGGATTTCCAAGAGTGTTAAGATGCAATTTGACACCTTGGATACCGATTTCTTTCAAGAAATGAGCTGCCATAGCGATGGTTTCCACATCGGTAGCTGGATTGCTAGAGCCAAAACACTCAACACCAATCTGGTGGAACTGGCGCAAACGACCTGCCTGTGGACGCTCATAACGGAACATAGGGCCCATGTAGTAGAACTTACTTGGCTTTTGCACTTCTGGGGCGAAGAGTTTATTTTCCACATAGGAACGAACAACGGGCGCAGTTCCTTCTGGACGGAGGGTAATATGGCGATCACCCTTGTCATAAAAATCGTACATTTCCTTGGTTACGATATCGGTTGTATCCCCGACAGAGCGACTGATAACCTCGTAATGCTCAAAAATAGGCGTACGCACTTCTGCGTAGTTATAGCGCTTGAAAATCTCACGGGCAAAGCCCTCAACGTACTGCCACTTGGCAGACTCAGCAGGTAGAATATCCTGTGTTCCTTTTGGTTTTTGTAATTTCATAGGGAATCCTCTTTAAACTTAATAGTCTTATTTTACCATAAATAGAGGGATTAAAACAGTGAGAGGAGAAAATCGCAAGAGAGTCTTTTCAGAAAATTCATCAAAAACTTGCCAAATTGTCAGAATTATGAGAAAATAGAGGATATTTATCACGTGGAGGGACTGTAATGAGAGAGGATATCAAAATCAATGACCGTGCTTTGGCCTTGCAAGACCAAATTATCGAAAAACTAGAGAAGGTTTTTGATACAGATGTGGAATTGGATGTTTACAATCTAGGACTGATTTATGAAATCAATCTGGATGAAACGGGTCTCTGCAAGATTGTCATGACCTTCACTGACACCGCCTGCGATTGCGCCGAAAGCCTGCCTATCGAAATCGTTGCAGGTCTAAAACAAATCGAGGGTATCGAAGATGTCAAGGTTGAAGTTACCTGGTCTCCCGCTTGGAAGATTACACGAATCAGTCGCTACGGCCGTATTGCCCTTGGACTGCCACCTCGTTAATGAGGCAAATCACTTTTGAAGATAAAAAGAAGCAAGCCGAAAATGGCTTGCTTTTTGAGTTTATTTTTTACCTGACTTGTCCATATTCCAGAAGTCTGTCACAGCTCCGCGAGAAGCGGATGATACGATGTGGGCATATTTACCGAGGACACCACGGCTATAGAGTGGTGGCAAGGTTGTTTCTGCCTTACGTTTTTCAAGTTCTTCATCAGATACAGCCATGGAAATTTCTTTAGTATCTTGGTCAACTGTGACGATATCGCCTGTGCGGAGGTAGGCAATTGGTCCACCATCCTGAGCTTCAGGTGCGATATGTCCAACAACGAGACCATAAGTACCACCAGAGAAGCGTCCGTCTGTCAAGAGGGCAACCTTGTCTCCTTGACCTTTACCAACGATCATAGATGAAAGTGAGAGCATCTCAGGCATACCAGGACCACCTTTAGGTCCGACGAAACGAACAACGACAACGTCGCCATCAACGATTTCATCTGACAAGACAGCTTGGATAGCATCTTCTTCTGAGTCAAAGACCTTAGCTGGTCCAACGTGACGACGAACTTTCACACCTGATACCTTGGCAACGGCACCATCAGGAGCAAGATTACCGTTCAAGATGATCAATGGACCGTCCGCACGTTTTGGATTTTCAAGTGGCATAATGACTTTTTGACCTGGTGTCAGGTCTGCAAAATCAGCCAAGTTTTCAGCGACAGTTTTACCAGTACATGTGATACGGTCTCCGTGAAGGAATCCATTTGCTAACAAGTACTTCATAACTGCAGGCACACCACCAACTTCGTAGAGGTCTTGGAAGACATACTGACCAGAAGGTTTCAAGTCGGCCAAGTGAGGCACACGTTCTTGGATCGTATTGAAGTCCTCAAGGGACAAATCAACATTAGCCGCATGGGCAATAGCAAGCAAGTGAAGAGTGGCATTTGTAGAACCACCGAGAGCCATCGTTACAGTGATGGCATCTTCAAAGGCTTCACGAGTCAAGATATCAGATGGTTTGAGACCAAGATCCAGCATCTTAACAACAGCACGTCCTGCTGCTTCGATATCTTCTTTCTTGTCAGCTGATTCAGCTGGGTGAGATGAAGAGCCTGGCAAGCTCATCCCTAGAACTTCGATAGCAGTCGCCATGGTATTAGCTGTGTACATACCACCACAACCACCAGGGCCAGGACAGGCATTACATTCAAGACGTTTCACGTCCTCAGCTGTCATGTCACCGTGGTTCCATTTTCCGATTCCCTCAAAGACAGAAACCAAGTCAATGTCTTTGCCATCAAGATTTCCCGGTGCAATGGTTCCACCATAGGCGAAAATAGCTGGAATATCCATATTGGCAATGGCAATCATAGAACCAGGCATGTTCTTGTCACAGCCACCGATAGCGACAAAGGCATCCACGTTGTGACCACCCATCGCAGCCTCAATAGAGTCCGCAATGATATCACGAGATGTCAAAGAGAAACGCATACCAGGCGTTCCCATGGCAATCCCGTCCGCTACGGTAATGGTTCCAAACTGTACCGGCCAAGCACCTGCAGATTTGACACCTTCTTTAGCTAATTTCCCGAAATCATGCAAGTGAATGTTACATGGTGTATTTTCCGCCCAAGTCGAAATCACTCCCACAATCGGTGTTTCAAAGTCCTTATCTGTCATACCAGTCGCACGAAGCATAGCACGGTTTGGTGATTTAACCATGCTGTCATAAATGCTACTGCGGTGACGTTTATCTAATTCAGTCATCTTATCCCTCCCATTTCAGTTTTTACTATTATAGCACATTTTAAAGGCAATGAACAGAAGAAAATTCTTGAATTTTCAGAAAATTTCGATTAATTTGATTGAATGACTTCTAATTTTTTCATCTTTTTTTGTCAAGTAACTTTACTTTACAAAAAAAATGTGTTATCCTAGTATAGTTGATGAAAATCACTAGATTGAATCGAATTTAAATACCTAAAGGAGAAATCAAAATGGCAGTACCTGCACGTCGCACTTCAAAAGCGAAGAAAAACAAACGTCGTACACACTACAAAGTAACAGCTCCATCTGTAAACTTTGACGAAACTACTGGAGATTACTCACGTTCTCACCGCGTATCACTTAAAGGATACTACAAAGGACGTAAAATCGCTAAGGCTGCATCAGCTGAATAATAGAAGGGAGATACCATGCGCGTAAATATCACACTTGAACACAAAGAATCTGGTGAACGCTTGTACCTTACTTCTAAAAACAAACGTAACACTCCAGACCGTCTTCAATTGAAGAAATACTCACCAAAACTTCGCAAACACGTTGTGTTTACAGAAGTGAAATAAGGGTTCACTACTCGTCAGTAGACTTTAGAAACCTTGATTTAAAGCAATTCTTGAATTTCGAAATTTCACTACATTGCGATATGAATCAATCGAATCACTACCTTTTTCACTACCTTTTATGTAATAAGAAACTGATTCGTTTATTTAAAAAGAAGAGGAACTTTAGTGTCAAGCTCCTCTTTTTTATTTGCTCTTTTACTTACAAATCGTAAGACCTGGTTTTGAAAGTATGGGTTTCAGTTGAACTAAAAATGGCGTAATATCAAGGCTTTTCAGAACAATATCTACTAATTAATTTCATAAAATATGAATTAATAGATTCTAAATAGGGGAATAATTTAGTTCTGTAAAAATTAATTTACACACTTACAAGACTTATTCTGACAGCTTTTGTAATAGTTTAAGAGAAAAAGGTAGATGTTAAAAATTAAGACATAAATATAGTTATCTTCTTAGTTAAATAGATTATATTACTTGCAATTAGTTAATCTAAATTATACAATTTAGCAAAAAGAAATAAATTTTTTTATTTCATTCTAAAAATCATCGGAGAATTCTAATATGAAACAGACTAAGAGCCCATTTCAGTACTCTAATATGAGAAATGCTAAGAAATCACCACGGAAACATAAATTAACATTAATTGATGATGTTAGTTTTAAATTTTTTGAAAGAATTTTGTTAATAATTACATCTGTGCTTACTATTTTAACAACGGTAATAATACCTGCTTATAAGTATTTTACAAATAAACCGAAATATTCTTTTGTGTTAAATAACCCTGTAGGTTGGTCTAAAAACGACGATATATTTTCAATCTATAACTACAGTGACGCAGATATGAAAAATACTACCGTGTATATACGATCTTACATGGTTTTGTCTGAAGATTCGAATTGGGATCGTTTTGATGATTATCTTTCTAGTGATAGTAAGTATATCCCTATGGAGGGTCTAGATATGAGATTTCAGCTAACTGGGAAATCAAGAGGAAAAATTGGCAATATTACGATGGATAAAGAGAGTAATCCCTTTAATAACTATTTCGTTAATAATAATTACGCTGAATTTGGACCAAACTTAGGAATGGATATTATATCCAGAATACATGATAAGAATTTAAGTGACTATGCTAAGGATTATAATACAGCCTTTGATAAGATGAATATTGTCATTTTTACAATTTTTGATGAAAATACTAACTCGTTTAACAGAGATTATAATAAGATTCAAGTATATGCGACAGACTATAGTGTTGGTAAGTCTAGTACAAAATTAGTAGATTCAAAGAAATACTTAGACAAGTATGACAACTCAGAAGATTATGCAGTATATTATAATAAAGATAACTACGATAAATTTTGGAACGACAAAGATATAACAATAACCTACTACTATAAATTTATCGATGAAATAATAAATGACTCCTTGCCATATAACAAAAAATATAGTTACTAAGGAAAATAAGCAAGAATTAACCTTACATAAAACTAATAATTTCTTACAAAAATAGCTACGTCATAATTTTTGTATTTATTTTATCGATTTTAAGTCTTGAGTTTTTGAAAGTCGTTTTATATCAAAATGGAGTTTTATTATTTTGATCAAGGTAGATTTGAAGACGATTATTTTTATTTAGGAATGTAGCAAGATAAGAAATTCCTATTGTTTCGATTGTTTTTATTTCTGACCAAAATTCTACCTCATCACATATCTCTATCTCTTAATTATTATACAATTAAGAGGATAAAGAAAATCGATATCTCTATTTTTAAAAATCTTAAATTAAAGTTTTTATACACATTTTTTTACATTACTCAACTTTCCGAAAAAGATGTATTTTCCGGAAAAATATCGAAATTAAATCAAAACTAAAAATATCTCATACATTTGAACTGAACCCCAAAAGTTAGACAGAAAAAATCTAACTTTTGGGGTGCAGTTCATCAAAGGTGCTTTTCATTTTAAAAAACTTGTGGAAAAACTTCATCCCATATATCTACTAAGCTTTTCCCGTCAAATACTTTAGCTTCCATAGCTTCATCAATTGTATCAAACTGCTGACCTTCATAATCATAACCAACTACACATATACTCGATAAAAAGCAAGCACCTCGGCTATTATAATTAAATTCAAGATCTTTGTCTAAATATTTTTTAATTTCATCCTTTTTCATATAGGACCATCCCAACTAAAACAATCTCAACAAACAAGATTTTTTCCTTAGATTCTATTCCCACTACTAGCTTTCTATGATGCTGACGATTTCATCTTCAAAATATTCATAAAGAGTTCCATCAACATCTACCAGCAAGGAGTCAATCTCCTCGTCATTGTCAGAGGCGTCACAATAGTCTTCTACAAATCCTCTAACTACCGCGCCATTTTTTAACGTGATAATTACATCTGTACGGTTAAATTTCCAGAGTGTCATTTAAATATTCCTTTCAATATTGGCTAATTGCTTTGCTTTTTCGTAGTAAGGTGTTAAGAAATCGATAAAACCTTGTTTGTCGCTTGGATCATGTTCCTCTAAAAATATCATCAACTCAAAGTCATTGAGAGCGTCAAACATTTCAGAGTTTTCATTATCCCAAGCCTCGGAAAATTCCGCATCTTCTCCAAAAAGAGCGTTAAACGTAAAGGAAAAATCCCAAAAATTATCAATCTGACCACTGACTGCTTGCTGGAGCATGTCTAATACTTGTTGACTATAACCCATTACCCATCCCCTCCTAATAAGAACGTTGTAGCATATTGAGCTACGTTCCAAAAATTTAACAGACAAAATCTAATTTTTGGGGTGCAGTTCATTCATCAAAGATGATTTTTATTTTAATAATACTGCACTTCAATTCCATCCATAATTTCTACTAAAGTGTTATCGTCAATTTTTAGAGAAATCAGATCAATGAATGATGATACCTGGTATTCCTTATCTCCAATCACCACTACAATATCATGAACAGAATTAGGAAAAATCCCACATACTTGACCATTATAATCAAAAGAGGCGTCCCAACCATTGTCATATAACTCTTGTAAATCATCTAATATTGCCATATAAACTAAATCTTTTTCCATAGTGTTTTCTTTCAAATAAGGCAGGTAAAAGCACCTAGATTATTCTAAGTCCTATGAGATTGTTTTAATCGAGACAATCTCACTCTCAAAGAGAGAAATTTCGGTAGCTTCATCTGGACTAGGATTGTCAATGAGGATAGTGATTTCATCTTGCTCATCATTGTCCATTTCGTCAACAAAGTCTATGACACGTCCCTTGATTATCTTGCCGTCATTAGTGACTACCTGAACTCTTGATCGTAGGTGGTTCCATAGTTGCCTACTCATTTATTTTCCTCTCTGCTATTTTTTCGATAGTTCTTATACTTTTTATAGTTAGTCGATAAAATCGCCTAGGTTGAACTAAGCACTAATCATTTTGATTTTCTTGATAATATCTTCAGGATATGAGCGATCACCTATGACTATTTCGTCAGGACCATCTAAATCATAACCGTCAAACCAATCAACCACCCTGCCCTTGATGGAGGTCCCGTCTTCTAAAATAAGGCGAACATTTTTATCAACATATTCCCATAATTTCATTAAGTTCCTTCTCTCTAATATCGGAACAATATGACCCAATATTAGTTATTTACTAATGGCTTTTAGTTCCTGTTAAAAGCATTATAGCACACCTTGTTTGCTAAAGTACTACAGATACTCCATTAGAATAACTTACTACTTTGTTTTCTTGTAAACATATTGTATACTTAAATAAAGGAACTGGTTTGGCTCCCAATGATCTATTCTAGGTTGGTGCCTAAGTCAGTTCCTTTTGTCATCCCGACTATCATCAAAGGGTGGGCTTTAAATATTCTTGCGTCAATTAGTTTTTTAGTCTATAATTAAATTAACGGATAGAGGTTTTCCATCTCCCCTTGAAACAGATTATTATGCGGTAGGAGGTGGGACACCTCTATTTTTATAATTGCTAACCTTGGATTATACTTGTACTAGAAATTTTTTTGAGTTATAATTAGCTTAAGGTAAAGGTGGTCTAACGCCCATGAAACAGCTTACTGTGGAGGCGGTGGGTCACCTTTATTTGATTTCAAAATCAAGAAGATGTATAATTAAGTCAAGAAAGAAGCATGGTTTTCCCGCCCAAAAGCTCTATAGCTGTGGGAGAGTCATGCTTCTTTTTTGCCTCTAAAAAGAGAACACAAAAAAAGCCGTCTCAATCTTTGAGGCAGCCATCAGCAATTTATAAATAATAAGGGTGCCCCATTTTGGGGCTACCCTATTACTATACCTAAAATTAGTTATGGGTAACTAAAAGGGTAGTAAAATCAAAAAAAGCACTCTAGGATAGAGGCCTAAAGTGCTTAATTTCAAGGCTTTATAGCCTATCTTATTCAATAAAATATTACAACATTTTGTTGTAGAATTCAACGACAAGTGCTTCGTTGATTTCTGGGTTGATTTCGTCGCGTTCTGGCAAGCGAGTCAATGAACCTTCCAATTTTTCAGCGTCGAATGATACGAATGCTGGGCGTCCAAGAGTAGCTTCTACTGCTTCAAGGATTGCTGGAACTTTCAATGATTTTTCACGAACTGAGATCACTTGACCTGGAGTTACGCGGTATGATGGGATATCAACGCGTTTTCCGTCAACAAGGATGTGACCATGGTTTACGAATTGACGAGCTTGACGACGAGTAGTCGCAAGGCCAAGACGGTAAACAACGTTATCCAAACGACGTTCCAAAAGAAGCATGAAGTTGAAACCTAGAATTCCGCCTTTGATTTTTGTAGCTTGTACGAACAAGTTACGGAATTGTTTTTCACCTACACCGTAAGTGAAACGAAGTTTTTGTTTTTCAGCCAATTGCAAACCGTATTCTGACAATTTAGAACGGTTGTTTGGTCCGTGTTGTCCTGGTACGTAGTTACGACGTGCCAATTCTTTACCTGTACCTGTAAGTGAAAGGCCAAGGCGACGAGCTTGTTTCCAAGATGGTCCTGTATAACGTGACATGTGTATGTCCTCCTGATATAAATAATATTTCGGTGGAAATAGTCACTTAGAAAGCCCTGATTCGTGCAGATGCCCTTCGCCTAAACAGCCAAGGTTACTTGTCATAAGACACCTGTTGACGAGCTTCATGCTTTCCTGCTGCTATTTCACACAAAGGCTATTGTACCATGAAAAGCTAGATTTGTAAAGGGATTTTACGCCTTTATTTCAAACTAAGGCTGAATGTAAACTTGCTTCCTAAGCCGTACTGACTTTCTGCTGTGATTTCGCCACCAAGCTGATGGGCTAGTTCGCGTGCAATCGCAAGACCTAAGCCATGCCCACCCGTCTTCATATTGCGCGAAGTTTCTACACGATAAAGTCGTTTAAAGATCTTTTCCAAATTTTCAGGAAGGATCCCCTGACCCTCGTCTTTCACACTGATTGTCAGCTCTTGTTCTGTTAATTGGGCAAGAACCTCGATTCTGGTTCCTGGTTCTGAATATTTAAAGGCATTGTTTAGCAAATTGACCAGAATGCGAGAAAGTTTGTCAGAATGGCTCTTGATTTTCGCAGACTCAGGTGACACTTGAATGTAAACATCTCGCTCCTCTTGTTCAATCTGGAGTTGGAATTCACTCATTGACTCAATCAGCAATTGATCTAAAAAGACCTCTTCGACTTCTTCATCAGCAGTATCTTGAGGTTGTGTGTTCAGAGTCAAAACATCCAATTCCTCTACTAGCTTGTTTAGACGCTCAGTTTGCCGACCAATCGTGGCTAAGTAGTGGAGCCGCTCCTCTTCCTTAATCACTCCATCTAGAATTCCCTCCACAGTAACCTGAATGGAGGTAATGGGAGTTTTAATATCGTGAGAGAGCTGCGCAATCATCATTCTCTTTTCTTGCTCGCTCTCATCAAGTGATTGAAAGGTAGCTTGCAAATTGTGGGACATGTCATTAAAAGCCTGGCCCAGCTCTTGAAATTCTAATGGGCCTTTGGTTTCGATTTCTGTGCTGAAATCCTTGCTTGCTATATCCTGAGCTTGTTTTTTCAAATGTTTCAAAGAAGAGAACACAGGCGACAAAAGAAAGATGCTCACTGCAGCGCCAATGAAACTAGCAATCAAGGTCATTCCAACTAGAAAGTAAACTTCACTTTTCTCAATCAACATTCGTTGGACTGCCCAGAAAACGACCAAAATCGTTAGTAGAGTCGACACTAGATACCCCACTAAAATATAGTTTTTTAATTTCATTTTCTACCTCTTGGTCTTTCCATCTTATAGCCCAAACCCCAGACAGTTTTGATAGCAGGAGCATTTGAATTTGTATACTTGGTCAACTCTTGCCTCAAAGCATGGATATGAACATTGAGTGTATTGGTATCATCCACATAGTCCTCTTGCCATACTTTCTCGTAAAGTTCCGTCTTTGAAAAGACTCTCTCGGGATTGCTGGCTAATACCCATAGAAGTTCAAAGGATTTTACTGTCAATTCCAAAGGTTGCTCCCCAATGCGAACCTCATGAGTCACATGATTGATTACCAAGTCACCAAACTCGATCTGTTCTGTCTCTCCTCCACGGCTAAGGCGACGCAAGATATTATTCACTCTTAAAACCAATTCGCGTGGGCTAAAGGGTTTGACTATAAAATCATCTGCCCCCAAACTTAATCCATAAATCTTATCCTGTTCGCTTGTCTTAGCAGTTGTAAAGAGGAAGGGTTGATCCGGAGCGATATACTGAACTTCACTGATAAAATCATAACCGTCCATATTGGGCATCATGATATCTGTGATAATGAGGTCGATAGATTTTTTTCTGAAAAGTTCTAATCCCTCCTTACCATCGTGGGCGACCAAAACATCGTAACCTGCCTGTATAAGATAGCGGTTTTGAATATCTAGAATATCTATCTCATCATCAACCAGCAAAATTGTCTTTTTCATCTGACACTCCTTCGATAAAAACAGTGTTATACTTGCTTTAGTATAACACTATTTTCCCTAATGTTTAAGTGATTTGAATCTTAATCTTCTCGTTTGGTTGTTAAACCCAAAAGTCCAACAAGACCTGCCAAGGCTAGACCAAAGATTCCAAGGCCAGCTGTAGCTGTTTTAGCTTCCCCAGTATTTGGTAGCATCGCTTTATCATCTTTTTTCATCATATTAGCCATTTGGCTAGAAGCTGGTTGATCTACTTTCATATCTGACATATGGTGATTTGTACCCATCATACCCTCAGTCGTATCTGTAGAGCCTGTTTCAGAAGGCTTCGTATTCATCTGACCTTGTTGAGATGGTATTGTCGCCATTTCTTTTCCACGAAGCTGAATCGTTACTTGACGAGTAGCAATCAGATTGGTCAAATCAGGCTTGCCGTCTTTAGCGCCATAGACTTTAACAGTAGCTAGATACGTATGGGTTCCGTTAGCTCGAAGTTGCTCCAGCAAGGCCTGACCATCTTTGCCAACCGTATTTCCATTCAAATCCACTTCGTAGAAATATTGGCCTTTAGCCAAGCCTTCAAGTGGCAATAGAGCAGGATTTTTAGCTGTTCCGTTGTCTGACCATGGGGCTTTGTCTGAGGCTTTTAACAAGAGGCGAGTCAACATACCATCTCCACCAAAAGCTTCGTATGGAATAACTTGGTTGACACCTGCCAAGAATGGACCTGGAACATTTGCTTTGTCAAGGTAGCTAGCTGGAACATCAATCATGTCTTTGACATTGTTCACAACAGAGTCTTTAACCTGATTTGGTGTGGTCAAGCCATTCAAATTAACAGTCAAATCTTTAGTCGCTACCAGATTAGTTAAGTCAGGCTTGCCGTCTTTCGCACCGTACACTTTGATAGTAGCTTTATAGCTTTGTGTACCATTTTGTTTCAAGAGGTCAAGCAACTCTTTATCTGATTTTCCTTGGGTGCCTGCTAAATCCACTTCGTAGAAATATTGACCTTTAGCCAAGCCTTCAAGCGGCAATAGAGCTGGATTTTTCGCCGTTCCATTGTCTGACCATGGGGCTTTGTCGGATGCTTTTAACAAGAGGCGAGTCAACATACCATCTCCACCAAAAGCTTCGTATGGAATAACTTGGTTGACACCAGCCAAGAAAGGTCCAGGAACCTTAGCCTTATCAAGGTAGCTAGCTGGAACATCAATCATGTCTTTGACATTGTTAACAACAGATTCTTTAACCTGATTTGGTGTGGTCAAGCCATTCAAGTTGACATTTAAATCCTTAGTCGCTACCAGATTAGTTAAGTCAGGTTTGCCATCTTTCGCACCGTACACTTTGATGGTAGCTTTATAGCTATGTGTGCCGTTTTGTTTCAACAAGTCAAGCAGCTCTTTATCAGATTTACCTTGGGTGCCGGCCAAGTCTACTTCGTAGAAGTAAAGACCTTTGCCCAATTTCTCTACTGGTGGGAGAGCGGGATTTTTAGCTGAACCATTGTCTGACCATGGAGCCTTATCAGATGCTTTCAAGATAAGGCGAGTCAACATGCCATCACCAGCGAAGAATTCATATGGAATGACTTGGTTGACACCAGCTGTGAATGGTCCTGGGAAGTTAGCCTTTTCCAAGTAAGTGGCTGGGACATCTACTGTGTCTTTGGTGTTGTCAGCCACACCTTTTTGAACTTCTGCTGGAGTGGTCGCTGGTTGAGCTTCACTAGCTTCACGGTCTTGTCCAGAAACTGTAGACGCAGGACTTTCCGCAGGTTTAACTGCATCTTCTGTTTGTTTCTTAGAGTCAGGTTGTGCTTGCACTTCTTCTTTTGGCGCTACTGCCAGCTCTTTAGCAGTTTCGTCCACTTTTTCTGAAGAGCTTGTCGTATCCACACTTGCTTTAGGTGTTGGAACAGACTGTTCTGAAGGAAGAGCTACATCGACTGCTTTTTTGAGAACCTCTGCTGGTAAGTCGCTCTTTTCACTCACCGAAGCAGCGTCTGGCACGACTTGGGCAGGAGTCGGATTGACGACATCAGCACGCGCAGAACTTGGTTGACCAACTAGGACAAAGAAGCCACTAGCCACAACAACTGAAGCAACACCGACACTGAGACGGCGAATAGACCAACGAGTATATCTCTGATTTGGATTGAATTTCATAGGATTCTCCTTAGAGTTTTCTTTTTTTATGACTCTAGTATAATCTCCTAAAATTAAAAAGGATTAAGAAAAAGTTAAAATTTTTCTTAAATCCCTCTTATAAAATACTTATATTGACTCGTTAATTATTTGGAAAGAGAGTACCCTTCCTCTCCTACTCACTCAGTTCAGCTAGGGTGTCCAGATGTTGGTTATTAATGACGGCCATGATGTAGGCATCTGCCTGCAAGAGGTCATTAGGTCCGAATTGGACATCCAGAGGAGCATTTTCGTAGGCACGAAAACCAAGTACATTGAGGTTGTATCGCCCACGTAAATCTAACTGACTGAGGCTTTTACCAGTCCACGATTGGGGGATTTTCATCTCGACAATCGATACATTCTTGTCCAGCTGAAAGACATCCACGCTGTTATGAAAGAGGATGGTCTGCGCTAATGAGCGCCCCATTTCAAATTCTGGTGAGATAACTGCGTCCGCACCGATTTTTTCCAACACCTTTTTAGCTGTATGGCTTTTGACCTTGGCAATAACGGTCGGCACCCCTAGACTCTTGCAGTGCATGACCGCGAGAACACTGGACTCCAAATTTTCACCCGTTGCGACAACTACGGTATCACAGGTGTCAATCCCCGCTGATAGAAGGAGTTCTTCATCCGTGATATCTCCAACTACCCCACGCGCCAGCACAGGTTCAAATTGATTAATGCGTTCCTCGTGGTCATCAATAGCAATGATATTCATGTCATGCTTGGCTAGGGCAGCCAAAACACTGCTCCCAAAAATTCCCAAGCCTAAAATTCCAATTGTCCGATCTGACATCGTTTTTCCTTTCTTATCCGATAGTGATATCTGCCTTCATATAGTGAATCGTATCTTTCTTGTCTGGCTGGTATTCCGCTACACTGACCAGTAGTGTCAAGGGACCAATACGGCCGATAAACATCAGCAACATAACGATGCTGAGGGCTATCTTGCCTAGCTCTGGTGTTAAATTTGCCGTCACCCCAACTGTCGCAAGGGCTGAAATGGTCTCAAACATGAGGTAGATAAAGCGCGGATTTCCTTCTGCGGTTACCCCTAGCAGAATCAAGCCCAGCAAGAATGTTAGCAAGAAGATAATAAAGACACTGAAAGATTTTTGCACGGTTCGGGGTTCAATAGTCCTCCGAGCCACATTGGCATGAGGCAAGCCCAATAGTTCGCTACGAGCGAAGACCAACAAGACAAAGAAGGTCGTAATCTTGAGCCCCCCTGCTGTCCCTCCAGGCGCCCCTCCTAGAAACATCTGTAGGATATAGATGAACAAGGTAACTGGTCGAGCCTGGGTGTAGTCAATGGAAGCAAAACCTGCCGTTCTCATGCTGACGGTCTGAAAGAAACTAACCAGCAATTTCTCTGGAGCGCTGAGATTTCCAATCGTTCCAGGATTGTTCCACTCAATGAACAAAGTCGATACGGTTCCAAAGAGCAGAATTCCCGCCGTTAAAAAGAGAACCAACTTGGTATGGAAACGCAGACGGCGTTTTTTCTTTTTCCCAAACTGGGTCGCTAGGTCAAACCAGACCATAAATCCTAGACCACCTGTGATAATCAAGCCTGCAATCACTAGATTGATTAAGGGATCCGTTTGAAAGGCTACCAAACTCGTACTTCCAAAATTATCAAATCCGGCATTACAGAAAGCTGAAACAGCCAAAAAGATAGAGGTTAGAATCCCTCGCCCCCAGCCAAATTCAGGAATAAAGCGGAAACTCAAGAGAAAGGCACCGATCCCTTCCACTAGAAAAGTCGTCAGAAAGATCGAGCGAATAAAGTCCTTTAAGGACTGAGTTTCTCCATAACTGAAACTTTCTTGAATGGTCTCCCGGCCACGAAGGCTGAGCTTTTGCTTGCCTTGGATGTAAAAGATTCCGATAAAGGTCATGAGCCCCAAACCGCCAATCTGGATTAAGAGCATACAGATTAGCTGTCCCCAGATATTATAAGTAGAGGCCACTGGCAGGGTGAAGAGCCCTGTCACACAGACCATGGACACCGTTGTAAAGAGATGATCAAAGTAGGTCGCTTGTGACGTTGTTGCTTGCACAAAGGGAAGGCTTAAAAGGAGCGAGCCCAGTAAGATAACTAAGGCAAAACTTAAAAAGATGCGACGGGCTGGCGATAACCGAGACAGCGTCGTCTTGATTTTTTCCAAAAAAGATTTGAATAACATAGCTACATTCTACCATAAAAACAGTCAGAACACTCACATGTGGTGCACAATGGCAAGACATAGTTCGAGTGCCTTGTCAAAAGCTTCAGAATCCCAGTCACGACTGTCGTAGTTGTCCAGATCTGCCAAGGAATCTGCAGTAAAGAGCAGTTCTCCCCAGACAACTCCACGTAGCTGAGCTACTGCCGCAAGAGCAGAGCACTCCATCTCCACAACAGCACAGCCTTCTTCCTTACGATAAGCAACCTTTTCAGCCGTCTCTCGGTAAAAACCATCTGTCGTCCAGGTCATGACTTCCTCGTAAGGGATGCCTCTTTGCTCCAAAATTTGCTCAATGGCAGAGATAGCCTCAATCTGCATCTCCATATAACGAGAAGGCGCTACATAGTGGTAGCTGGTCCCCTCATCTCGCAGAGCGCGAACAGGGACGAGAAAGGCATTTTCCTCTATATCGGCTAGGACACCACAGGTACCAGTGGAAATGATTTGCTCCACACCATAACCAATCAACCAATCCATAAACTGGGCCGCTGGGGCAGAACCAACAGGCGCTTGAGCCAGACAGATCTCCTCGCCCTTGTAGTTGAGGACGTAGACTGGATAAGTCTTGGTGGCCGAAACGAACTCACCAATGCAGTCCGCACCTACTTCCTGAGCATAGCGGTCAATCTCTTCCTCCAAAAACGCATAGATGCACTTCTTTGGCAACTTTAAATCTAGCCCCTCATGTATTGGCATAAGGACCGCCTGGGGATTGTCATCAAACTCTAAAATGGGAATCGCATGTTTCTGAATCATAACCCACCTCCTCTAATTTTGTACTATTGTATCAAAAGCTGACGGAGTGTCAAGGAGTTGTCTTTATCAGTCCAGAAATCTCCTCTTCCATACACTTGAGAAATCGTTGCACCGCTGGAGAAGTCGGTTTCTGTTTTGGCAAAGTGATTGAGGACTATCACCAAAATACCAAATTCAATAATAAAAAAGCACAAATCTGCATCAGGTAATGTATACCCTTTTATATTATCTTGTACAAGAAGCCAAACCAATAGAATCTAGCCTCCATTTTGTCTAGGCCTACTCTATTTCCACAAACCACCTAAAATCTGTTTTTCTAATAAGTCTAGATCTTCTTCCTTTATTTCTCCGTTGTCACTAACGATATAAAGCTGAGCGAAGTAAGCCAACAACGGGCCAACACAAATACGAACCATTTGAGGAATCGTTAACTCTGGATTTACACGTGGATCTGCTAGCAATTCCTTATGAAGCACTCGAAGTTTATCTTGAATAGCATTCCAGATAAAAATCTGTTCATTTTTTAGTTTTTTATTTGAAAAACTCTCCTGCAGAATGATTTTCATCAAAGCACGATTTTTTTTGAGATAGCTCATACGATCATGGACGAGATAACGAACCCTCTCTTCTGTCGTTTCAAAAGCTAAGAGTTCCTCAAAAAAACTACCAAAAATGCCTGGGACTACAGGATGTAAAATAGCCGTCAGTAAATCATCCTTCGTCTTAAAATACTTAAACAAAGTTGCCTGGCTTAGTCCAGCACGCTCAGCTATGTGAAGAGTTGAGGTCCCATGGTAACTCCTGGTTGATATGAGATCCACTGCTGCCTGCATGATTTTTTTCTTTCCTTGAGGGTAATTCGCTTCTTCTAAGTAATCTTCAAACGATTCAAAAACAGTCTTATCCATCTAATCTTCACACCTTTTTAGCATTATTTATGTTGATTTCTAAACTTTACGATAACGACGCAATCCAACAATATTAAGAATTGTTAAAATGATCAAGAAAATCATTAAAACACCAAGATTTGACAAAATATCACCAAGATTGTGCCCGTAAAGAATAATCTGGCTTATTGCATCACCAGAATAGGTTAATGGCAAAAATTTCCCCACAGTTAGAGCCCATTCTCCCATGGATGACAATGGAATAATTCCTGAGAAAAAAAGTTGGGGCATAATCACGAGAGGAATAAATTGCATCATTTGGAATTCTGATTTTGCTAAAGTAGACAAGAGAATTCCAAAAGCTAGTGCTACAAGAGCCAGTACCACATTAACTATTATAACATTTAAAATACTTCCTACAACTTCTACATCTAGTAGCCAAATTGCTGCTAAAACGACAACTGCCGTTTGAAAAATCGCAATAATACCGTAAGACAACATATAGCCATAGACGATTTCAGATCGTTTCACTGGTGTTGCTAACAAACGTTCTAGTGTTCCACTGGTGCGCTCTTTCAAAAGCGCCATACCTGAAATCAAAAAGACAAAGAAGAAAACTACAAAACCTATCAAAACCGGAATCATGCTGGTAAAGAAGCTTGTATTTTCATCTCCATACTGGTAAGACTCCTTGATTTCTGGTGTTTTTGCGTCCGAGTCCAATTGTGGAAGAGCTTGTTTAACACGAGATACTAACTGATCGGTGCCTTCACTGGCGATACTCGTTCGTAACACTTGTCGTGTCATAGTTGTTTTAGAAGCATCCGTATTTGCGTAGTCGACCTGATACTCACCATCTTTATACGATATGACTGCATCTACTTTCTCGTCAGCTAGAGCTTTTTTAGCCTGATCTAAGTCTTGATAAGTCTCGACGTCCACATGATCGAGCTCATCCATTTTCGTTACCAAACCAGTTGGTAGATCTTGTGTTGCTAACTTGACATTCACGGTTGTACTAGCTGAAAACATGAGGTTCATCAACCACATGATAAAAACAGGTGCTATAAACATCAGGGATAGAGTTCGTTTGTCACGAAGTAATTCTTTGATGACTTTTTTTGCAATCGCTATTGTTCTCATTTTACTCACCTTCTGCTTTTAAAAATACTTCTTCAATACTTGAAACTTGATAACTTTCTTTTAAGTGTTGCGGTGTATCAAAAGCAATGATTTTTCCGCCTAATAATAAGCCGACCTTATCCGTCAACTCTGCTTCATCCATAACATGGGTAGTAACTAATATCCCAACACCATTGTCTCTAAGCGCGAATAATTCTTTCCAGATTTTCTTTCGAAGAGAAGGGTCAATTCCAACTGTCGGTTCGTCCAAAATCAAGAGTTGAGGATTTCCTAAAAGCGCGATAGCCAGTGACAAACGCCGTTTCATTCCTCCAGAATAACCAGATACCGCCTTGTTTAAGTAGTCTGTCAGATCTACTACTTGAGCTATATAAGCAATTTCCGCCTTTAGGTCTTTTTTAGAAAGCCCCTTTAGCTGACCAAAAAATTCCAGATTTTCTTGGCCTGACAAGGACTCGTATAAAGCATCTGATTGGGCCATATAGCCAATATCTCCTAAAATATGGCGATTGGGCATAGTGTGATTTAACACTAAAGCTACGCCTCCATCAGCCTTTTCCATTCCTAACGTAGTCTTAATCATAGTTGATTTACCAGCACCAGACGGACCAATTAATCCTATAATTTCTCCTGGCTGCAATTCAAAGCTGACATGATTCAGAACTATTTGATGGTCAAAAGATTTTACTAAATCTTGTAAATGTAGTAATGTTTTCATTTACTTCCTCCTTGGTGAGTGATTACTCACTTTTTTAAATCACAAGAGCTATTATAGTGAGTGTTTACTCACTTGTCAAGAAAAAATCTGAATTCTTTAAAAAATAGAGCACCAGACATTAATATCTGATGCTTATAATGGATAGCTATTGCTTTTAGAGCTGTTTCTAAATCTCTTCACGATACTCCGAAATGGTCTTTCCTGTCCACTTTTTAAAGGCCTATTCTTCCTCTACTTTTCTCAGCCAATCCTACTACTGTCATCACAATAGCAACCTTGATAACCTTAGCTATGGAAATTCATTTTACTCATTTTTATATGAAACAGACTAAAAAATTTTCAAGACCTAATTGGGAGTTGTTTTAGCCACAATCCATCTCTCAAACACAAAAACTCTCCCTTCTCTTTCGAGAAAGGAGATTCTTTTTTATCCTTGTCCACCAGGGGCTGGACCGCCACCTTGAGGGCCTCCATTTGGTCCACCACCTCCAGGCATAGAGTTGACAATTTCCGTTTGTTTTTCACCGTTGAGATAGATATCTCCACCTGTGTAGGTCGCTGTTCCATCAAAGTCAAAACCTGTTTGACCAGTCATTTTAATGGTTCCGCCTGTAACTGTGATATTGCCGTTTGAGTCGATTGGGTCTGTGTCTCCTTGACCGACTTCTACTGTCAGGTTCCCACCGTTCATGGTGAAGAAGATTTCACTCTGTTGGGCATTTTTGTTGGCTGCATTAACCCCATCATCTGTCGAATAGATGCTAATGTCCCCACCGTTGATAGTGATTGACTTACCTTCAAGTCCTTCTGTCGAATTCTTGACGGTGTAGGTACCACTATCGATAACCAAATCACCTGATGCGTGGATGCCATCATCTCCTGCTGTGACGGTGATGTTGTTGTTGGATAGGTACATGGTTCCGACTGAAGTATCCTCGTCATTGTCCACCTTTACGCCATCTTCCTTGGCATCGATAGTCATGGTCGTACCAGTGATGTTGAGTTCATCATTGACATTAAAGGCATCGCCAACTGCTGTGATGTTATAGGTTCCACCCGTGATGTGGAGGGTGTCGTTGGTCTTGATACCATTGTTCTTCTTGCCATCTACATTGAGAGTTCCTTTCCCGTTGATGGTCAAATCCACCTTAGAAAAGAGAGCTGCATCTGCTTTTTCGTCACTGTTAGAGCTTGAGTCAGAGAGACTGTTGGTGGTTCCCTCTGCTAGAGTCAAGTAGACATGGCCAGCTGATGTCGCAGATATCGCTGCATTGGTATTGGTCATGGTCGCACCTTTTAGGACTAGATGAACATCTGCAGACTTATCTGCCTCGATCTTGATCTGCACTCCGTCAGACTGACCTGAAATCACATAGGTTCCAGATTTTGTGATGGTCACTGTTGATTCAGAGACTGTCACCCCATCTCCAGAGACGTTTGCAGATGAGCCAGATAGCTCAATTTTAGAAGCTGTGCTTTCGTCATAAGAGGTATCATTGTCCTTATCTGTAAAATAGGATGATTGGTTTGTCTTTGTTGCAGTTGTTGTGGCACTATTTGTCGTTGCATTGGTATTGGATGTAGTTGTTGACTGGGCACATGCTGCCATCAGCACCATTGCCGTTAAACTCGTTGCGAGTAGGGTCCATTTTTTTGATTTCATACCTTTTTCCTCTCCTTCGTATGATATAGCTAGACAGTCTACAGAAGATTCCTGAAACAAAACTAAAACTTTTCTGAAAGTTTCCTTAAATTCAGTTTCGCTCAGTATTCTTTTGAAAGGGCTACTAGAAACAATTTGAGAGTACTAAAATGCATTTAATAGTTTTTAAAAGCAACATCCCCAAGTGCGATGTCACTCTAACCCAAAAAACCAAAAAGAAGAAAAATTTATAAGAATTAAACTCATAAAAAGAACAGCCTCGGCTGTTCTTTTTAGTTTTCTTTTACTGGAATTTCCTTGATAACTCGCGCAGGATTGCCAGCTAGGACGACATTGTCTCCGAAGGACTTGGTGATCACGGCTCCTGCTCCTGCAACGACATTATTTCCCAGTGTCACTCCAGGAAGAACAATGACGCCACCTCCAGCCCAGAAATTATCTCCAATGGTGATGGGCTTGCCATATTCGACCCCTGAATTGCGTTCATCCGGATCCAGTGGATGGAGTGGGGTTAAAAACTGACAGTTGGGGCCAAGCATAGCGTTGTTCCCGATGCGAATCGGACAAACATCCAGCATGGTCAAATTCCAATTAGAATAAAAATTTTCCCCTAGATGGATATTGACTCCATAATCGACCACCAAGCGTGGATTGACGTAGAGATTTTGTCCAGTTGAGCCAAACCAAGTCTTGATAATATCTGCTCCCTTCAAGGGATCTTCTTCCTTGTTAAAGGCAGCCTGTTTTTGGCGAGAAGCCTGCGCCAAGACCCGCAACTCTGGATCCGACGGACGGTAAGGCTCCCCTGCTATCATTTTCTGGTATTCGCTGGTCATCTTATCACCTCACACTTACTTTGGACTCATCATATCAAAAAGCCTTTGAAAGGTCAAGAATAGCCTGCTTTCTAGACTCTCAAAACCAATCCCCTCCAAGTCAAAACAACTTGCTTGACAAAAGATTGACTTCATGGTTTAATATACCCCATAAGGGTATATGTGGAGGTGCCTATGTTTCACTTATTTACAAAAATTGACAGTATTTCTACCAGCGAGTTAGAAGCTAAACTCAGAGAACCGATTCAGCTACTAGATGTTCGGACGCCTATGGAATTCCGTAGAGGTCATATCAAAAATGCCAAAAATGTTCCTTTAACGGAAATCGGTTCTTACACACCTGCGACAAAAGAAACACTTTATGTCATTTGTCACTCTGGTGTACGAAGCAAACTAGCTGCGAAAATGCTTAAGAAAAAAGGCTACGATGTCATCAATGTTCGAGGCGGTATGAGCGCTTGGACAGGCAAGGTCATCTAGAAGCATAAAATAATTGGCTACACAGCCTTGAACCTTATCGAAGGTCTGAGCGACAATATCCAAGGTGTCCGCTCGAAGACGATCTGACTAAGGGCAAATAATCCCTAGATGTGCGGACAAGTGGCGAATTTCAGGGGAGCTACCCAAGGTCGATACCATCCATAACCCCTAAATGAACTAAGGGAGATCTTGGGTGAACCAGACAAGAACCAAGCCTACATCCTTAGCTGCCACAGCGTTTTGCGCAACTATATCACAGAGCGTATCCTCCAGCAGGCAGGATTTGCCGTCCAAAACCTTGATGGCGCTTATTCACTATATAAAATGGCTAATCCAGAAGGAGTCGAATATGGAAACGAGTATCAGCATGGCTGACTTTTATGAAAAATACCTAAATGAAAATCTAAACCTTATCGATGTACGTGAGGTGCATGAATTCCAAGCAGGACATGCACCAGGAGCAAGAAATCTTCCGTTAAGTACCTTGGAGCAAGGTTACAAAGAACTCAAACCTGACCAGGAATATCATGTCATCTGTCAAGGTGGAGTCCGTTCCGCATCTGCTTGTGAATTTCTAAGCGCCCAAGGCCTCACCGTTATCAATGTAGAAGGTGGTATGAATGCTTGGCCCGGTCAAGTAGAATAAGCAAAAAACCGATTAAGGAACTTAATCGGTTTTTTCATTTCTGCAACCCACTGATATAGGGCTCGTAGCCCGTCGCTTCTAAAAAACGAAACACATTGACGGTATCTAAAAAGAGGTTGCTCATTGGTATTGGGGGAACTCATCCGTTTGTCTGACATGATTTCTTTATCGAAATAGACTTAAATACCTTTGTCTGCATTGTTTATCAATAGCAAATTAGTTTATTTCCGCTTAATCAGGTATCGGATGGCCTTTTCTAGGCGTTCCTTTTGAGCCTCAGGGTCGTCTAGTGGTTGGTTGATACAGCCTGTGAGATTTTCAGTAATGATCATCTCAATCACGCGCTCAACGCTAGATTTCACTGCTGTCAACTGCGTAACAATATCTGCGCAGTCACGATCTTCTTCAATCATCTTTTGAATCCCACGCAACTGGCCCTCTGAACGTTTCAGACGTGTGATGTACTTTGAGTTTGTCATTAATTTATCCTTGGTCACTTTTTCTTCATTATATCTCGAATAAGGGTCTTTGTCAAAATTCACTTCCTGTCTGTATTTGTAGGAGGCAACCTCTCCTCTGTATCAGATAGAAAAGATTGATAAGCATGGAAATGGAAAAGAAACTCTGTCCTTCTTAAAGCTCGATGGGAAGTCACGTTTCCTTTCAACCAACTGACCTTTATGCGTATATCTTGGACAAATTGGACAAAAAGGCTAGGATCACTATCCCATAGACCAGAACTAGAGCCAGCCCAAATCCGATACCAAACCACTTGTAAAACTTGTCCATTCCGCTGTAACGTTCGACATAGGCCCTGGTCGGCTTGTCTGGATCATACCAGACCGTCAGTTCCGAATGAAGGGGGAAATGGGTCTGCATCAAGCGTTTGAAGGAAACAAAGGAGTTGCTGTAGCGAGTGATCGAAGGCGCTAGCATATCTTCTCTTGTATAGTCCTTTAAAAATTTAGTAGTCCCCCACGGAATTGTGACCGTTTTAAACATAAAATACTGCAAGGTTTTCTTATAAGCAATCCCATCCACCGTGTATTCGACGATAGGTGGATACCCCTCACGAAAACGGCTATAGCCGATAACCGTTCCCTGTACGGATGACTTGGCAAGACGGACCAACTTCTGATCTCGAAGATAGAGATAGAGAAAGGTCCCACACACAAATACAAAAGATAGGAAGATGACGATTGTCCCAACTATCAAACCAATTACTTCTTTATTCATATGAACTCCTCCTGTTATTTTATACAGTAAAATCTTAAAACTAACTCATCCAGAAAGGACATCGATGCCCTCGAGTCTACTCTTCGGATTTTTCTTTTGACTGTTTTTCTCTCAAATCTTTCACCGATTTTGATATGATATCTCTCACCTGTTCGTCAGTAAGTCCTGGAATCTGGTAATAAGGATTATTGGATTCGCTTTTTGACGGCTTTGTTCCTGAACTTTCGGTTTTAGAACTTTGTTCAGTCGAAGACGAGGATTTCGACTCTGAGGAACTGGATTCTTTGGTCTTAGAGGAACTGGACGACTCAGAAGACTTGGACGTTCCAGGCGTGTTAAAATCAAGCTTAGGTGGCTTGTTTACTTGGTCGTTCGGCTGTTTCACAGGTTTATAGAATAGCCCAAAAGACAACAGCAAGGCCATCAAGATCCCAATGCCAGCAAAAGTTCTTTTATTAGCTTCAGCCGAGGGAACCTTTACTCCCTTTGTACTGAGTATTTTCCATTCTGGATGCTCTTTTTCTATGGCTTTTTTCTGTCTCCTAAGAGGACCAAGTAGATAATGATTAAAAGGCACAATCGTTACCATAGCCACCGTTACAAGCGGGACATAATTGGAATGACTTGATACCAGTAGAACATCGAGGATAGCGAGAAGGATGAAGAGGAAACGCCCCACAAACTTACGAACTTGATGCTCTTTTTTGATCTGCAAATATCTCTCTTGTGACATTATCATCCTCTCTTTTCTATTTCTTCATTAAATATCACTTTCCCCTGTTCATATTTTCGCACAGCTAAGAACCAGCGGATAGGGTTGTTTTGGAATAAGAAAAGGTACAACAAGGCAGGAAAGAGACCTGCTAAAGGCGAGAAAAAGATTTGTATATCAAATGCCTCTTGCTTATTGAATGAGTCAATAGTGCCCGGAATTGCAGCAGCAAATATTACTATAGTAGTCATAAAAACTAGTAGCATGACAATCATAAAAGCCAACATTTTCGCAAACGTCGCTTTTTTCTCACTAAAATTTTCCCAGAACAAATTTGAATAAACTGCTTCTTTAAACTCTTTCTTTGTTGCTCCTTGGACTCGTTTCACTCCTTTATATAAGGCGACTTCCATCATCCATATAAATCCAAATAGGATAAAGGAAAGACAAAGAATAAAAATAGGAACCATCCCGCTATTATAACGAAGGCCTGAGAAAATTGGTATTGCAACAAATCCTCCGAGTAAACCTAACAAAGAGAATATAGCAATTAAAGGAGCAATCCCCCTATTCGATCTCCTAGCCCCTTCTGTATTTAACAATGCACTCTTATCTGCTACAAGAGCCTCTTTTGTTCGCGTATTATAGTAAACGGCCTTATCACCGCTCTGTCCAATAAAAATTATTTTTCTCATATAAAATCACCACAGTTTTCACTAATCACTATAATCAGAAACTTCAATTTTATCATAGGTTGTTGATAAAACATCACCATCACCAACCACTGGTAATGGTAATAGCGTTTCTCTCGTGTTTCTAGTTCTTCTCTTCCCTAAATATCACTTTCCTCTGTTCATACTTTCGTACGGCTAAGAGCCAGCGGATTGGGTTATTTTGAAATAGAGCAATTACGACCACTGCTGGAAGTACCCCTGCCACTGGTGAAAATAATAATGAAAGATCAAACCACTCATGGTTATAATAAGGAATAAGCATTCCTGGTATTCCAAATAAACTTACAATTCCTAAACAAAACAGAAGAACCAAGATAACAAACGAGAAAAAGAAAATTTTACCTAATGTTGCTTTCTTATCGGAAAATCCTTCCCAAAATAAATTTCCATTCACTGCAGCTTTAAATTGTTCTTCGTTTGCCAAAACTGTGGAACGAACATTTTTATACAATGCTTTTTCCAACATATAAATACTTCCAACAAAAACTAAAAATATGGCTAGTAAAATGATTGGAATCATCCTCTCGTTTAATCTAAATGGAGAAGTAAAGGAAAAAATAGCAAGTCCAACACCTCCACCAAATAACGCAAAAAGTAATATCAAAGGAATAATAGCCTTATTGGTCTTCCTAGCTCCTTCTGTATTTAATAAGGCGCTCTTATCGGCTACCAGAGCCTCTTTTGTTCTTGTGTTATAGTAGACAGCTTCATCACCGCTCTGTCCAATAAAGATTATTTTTCTCATCTTACATTTCTCCCTCTTTCCCTCGGCTACCGTCCTGTAATGTCTCCATCAGCTCCTTGAACAGTCGTTTGCGCGTTTTCATCCGAAAATCATAAACTATATATGTAAGAATACCAATCCCTAACATGTACATAATTAAAAATTGAAAATCAGAAACAGCCAGATAACGATAGGCTGAAAAAATCGTTATTAAAACAAAAATGTAGCCAACTACTGTCAACGCCCTTGATTTTCTCCTAAGTGTTTTGATATTGGCTTTTGTCAGCCGGACTTTTCTAAATCTATCTGTCTTCATGTTACGTCGGGTAGACTTGGCAAGGAGAATGGTCCCAAAAACTAAAAACAGCGACATCAAGATAAAGAAGATTAGATTAAGAGGGGATGAGACATCTCCAAAGGTTTGGTTGAGCAACTTTGACAGCCGTTGCAAGGAATAGATTGCAATAGGGGCTGCAATAGCTGAATAATTCATGCCTTGTTTTACACCGTAGAATACTTGATTCTTCAGATCGTAATAGATAAAAGAGTCCTCCAGAGGGCCCATACTGATTAAATTTTTTACACTTGTGTCCATCTTATTTCCCGTCTCCTAAACTCAATACGGATGTTCAAACAAAGTTCTACTTTCTCTTAAAAGCATCGTGACGACGATTGCCAGCATTCTAGCTGATTTTTAGCATTTTCCTTCCTAGAGAAAGAAAAGTTTATTAGTATTATAGCATGAACCCCCCAGAAAAGGGGAAATATCCCCGGCAGATACCATTGCTAAAGACAAGAAATGATTCGTCATTTCATAAAAAAGCGGACAAGTCCGCATTCTAAAAACAGAATGCGAGCTTGTCCGCCTTTTCCTATGTCTCTAAAATAAATAATGTGTTTTCCTCGTTTCATCGTGCCAAGCGAATGCGGGTCACAATGCCGTCTGGGTCTATAAGATTCAACTCACTCGAATGTAACCACTTGATCGGTGCTTCTAGCTCTTGTGCTTGCTGAACGATGTCCAAGAGTTCTTCCTTGCTTTCGACCTCAAGGACATAGTAGGCCAAGCCTGGCAAGCCTTGCTCACGCGGAGCTAGCCCCTTTCCAGCCCATTCGTTGACAGCCAGGTGGTGATGGTACTGACCAGCCGCTATCCAACTAGCACTAGGAATGCTAAATTTATCCTCTAGTCCTAACACCTTTTGATAGAACTGACTTGCTGCGTGACTATCCTTAACCGATAGATGGATATGCCCCATTCTCGTCCCTTCAGCTAGGATAAAGGGATCTACCTTTTCCCCTAATTCATAGATGTCCTGTGCCGCAAGAGCCTCGGTCACACCGATAATGCGGCCGTCTTCTAGAATATCCCATGAAGACACTGGCTTATCACGGTAGAGTTCAATGCCATTTCCTTCCAAATCCTCTAGATAAATAGCCTCACTGTATCCATGATCTGCACCCCCGACCAGAGGAATCCGCAAATCACTTAGGTGTTTCAAGACATCTGCCAAGGCTTTTCGTGTCGGCAACAGAATCGCCAGATGGTAGAGCCCATAATGCTCCCTTACTTCGCCAGACTTTTCTGCCTGAATCAAGTGAACCAAGGCTTTTCGACCAAGTCCCAAAATCGCTTCTGTCTCTGTTTGGGATAAAATCTCCAAGCCAATAATTTGGTGATAAAAAGCCGTTTGACTCGTCAAATCCTTGACATTTAAAACCGCCTCCGCTAGGTAAATGTGGCTTTGGTATGCATAAGTCATAGGGTGTCTCCTTTTGTTTGTTGTAACTTTATTAATTACATCAATTATACACTATTGAGATAAAATGTCAACGAAGACAACTCAAAAGAGCTGGAAACCAGCTCTTCTTTTTATTTGACAACAAGCTCGTAACGAGTTTTGCTGGTGAAAGTTTCCCCTGCTTTGAGAATGACTTGGTCTTTGAGGTCGCTATGAATGGCATCTGGTAAAGCCTGCGCTTCAAGGGCAATCCCATTGTGCTGTACCATTGGTTGGTCTCCTATGATGACACTCTCATCCACAAAGTTTGCTGTGTAGACCACAAAGCAAGGGGCCTCTGTCTTGAACAGCAGGAAACGACCTGAGTTTTGGTCATAAAGGAAACCAGCATTGTCATGACCGGCAGGAAGAGCAAATGGGTGATCCAAACCAGATACAAGCTGGATTTGCTCATCGTCCTCCGCAAAGATATCCTTGAGCAAAGCACCATTGTAGATGTGTTTCACCACATCACGATCAGCATCTGGAGTCTTAGCTGGAACACCGTCCGGAGCGATTGGGCAAATGCCCTCCGTATTTAGCTGGAAGACATGGCGGTCAACTGTCTGCGTGAAATCACCAGACAAGTTGAAGTAGCTGTGATTAGTTGGATTGACAAGCGTATCCTGATCTGTTGTCACCTTATAGCTGACTTCGTAGGCACCAGTTTCTTCCAAGTGGTAGCTAATCCAAATCTTGAGATTACCAGGAAATCCTCCTGTCCCGTCTGTACGCTCTGTGTAGAGGGTCAAGCCATGGTCGCTAACCTCGATCAATTCAAACAAACTCGAATCCCAACCTGTTGAACCACTGTGGTTACAGTTGCTAGCGTTGTTGACTTCAAGATTGTAGGTCTGACCATTGAGTTCAAATGTCGCACCTGCAATACGGCCTGCTACAGGACCTACACTTGCTCCATGCTTGGGACTATTGCCTACATAGCTATCAAAATTATCAAAGCCCAAGATCACATTGGCAAAATTTCCAACCTTGTCAGGTGTGACATAGCGCAAAATGGTCGCACCATAAGTCATAACTTCAAGCTGGTAGCCGCCGTCAGTCTCAAAGCGATAGGCCAAGACATCCTTACCCTCATGATTTCCAAATACACGCTCTGTGTATGCTTTCATTCTTCTCTCCTTTGATCCATTTCTCTTAAGTAAACAAACCATAGAGAGTGTATGCACCATCTATGGTTGTAGTTTTATTTTCAGAATCCTTTGTCACAAAACCTTAAGTATTTGCTTAACAAAAAGGGATTCTTCTATACTTGTTTTATGCTTCCACACGTTCTTTCCATGAAGTCGCTGTTGTTTGAAGAACCTTGTTGAGTTCGTCAATGTTCTCAAATCCAGTTGTACGCAACCATTCACGAGCTGCTGCTTCACCATCTTTGATGTAGGCTTCAACTGATCCAGCCCATGTAGCACGGCCACAAAGAACGCCGTTGAAGTTTGCGCCTGATTCGTGGGCAAAGACAAGTGTTTCTTGGAAGAGTTTCGCTGACACACCTGCACTCAAGTAGATGTATGGCAAGTTAGTTGCTTCATCTTGAGCTTTGAAGAAGGCTGCCGCTTCTTCACGAGTATGCACGATTTCTCCATCACCAAAGCCTTCAACGTATTTGACATTGACTGGAACTTCCACTTTCAAAACATCGATGTTGAAGCGTGGGTCTGAGAAGACTTTCATAGCACCGATAACCTTGTGTGGTTTCACTTTTGCGTATTCTGCTGAACCTGCATCAGCTATTTTTTCATCGTAAGCGAGGATTTCAAGGAAGAACGGAATGTCTTCCGCCACACACTCTGAACCGATGCGTTCGATGTAGGCTTGTTTTTGTTGGTTGAGTTCGTCAGAGCTATCTACGTCATAGTAAAGCAAGAACTTGACAGCATCTGCACCTTGTTCCTTGATGCGTTTGGCAGACCAAACATCCAAGCAGTCAGGCAAGCGTTTGGTGCTTGTTGTGTCATAACCCGTTTTCTCATAAGCAAGGAGAAGACCAGCATTTGGATCAAGCGCTTTTGTAGCTGGAAGACCATACTCTGGGTCTAGAAGCATAGAGGATGCGTATTTTGTCAATTCATCTGCAACCAATACTTTAAGTTCTTCCATTTGAGCTACTGTTGGTTCCTCTGTTTGGTATTGAGCCATGAGGCGTTTCAAAGCGCCACGTTGGTCAAAGGCAAGAGCTGAGATAATGCCGTTCTCGTCAGAGAGTTTTTGCAAGCAAGCTACTTTATTGGGACTTAATTGTAATTTACTCATAGACACTTCCTTATTTTTGATAGTCATGAATGATCACACCTTGTACCACACGGTTTACAGTGCCAGTAGGAGACGGTGTATCTGGTTTATTTTCTACCTTGAGTGAAGTCAATAGGGCAAAGAGTTGGGCATAAACGATGTAAGGGAAGACACGGTAAATATCGTTCAAGACACCGCCACAACCAAGTGCTACTTCTTTGACATTTTCAAGACCAAAGGCTTGATCACTCAAGAGCACAACACGACGAGCAATCTGATCACCAGCCACTTCACGAACCAAGTCCAAATCGTACTTGCGAGTGTAGTCTGTCGTTGTACCAAAGATCAAAACAACTGTATCTTCGTTGATAAGAGATTTTGGACCGTGACGGAAGCCGACTGGGCTTTCATACATAGTCGCCACCTGACCAGCTGTTAGTTCCAAAATCTTGAGCTGAGCTTCATGAGCAAGTCCAAAGAAAGGACCAGCGCCCAGGTAGATAACACGGTTAAAGTCAAGGTCAACCAGCTCTTTGACATCTTCTGCATTGTCTAGAACTTTACGGGCAAGACTAGACACAACTTCAAAACGTTCAGCTTTCACAGCAAATTCTGTAGGATCAAAAACCAAGAGTGCTGTCAACATCATAGATGTAAAGCTAGAAGTCATGGCAAATCCAGCATCATTAGAGGCAGCTGGTTGCAAGAGCAAAAGATTGCGGTCATCGCCATGAGCTTGAAGAGCCAATTTACCATCTGCAGCACATGTAATGGTCACTTGATAGAGGTCATCAACCAAGGCTTTGGCCAAATCAACCGTCGCCACACTTTCAGGTGAATTCCCACTACGAGCAAAGGAAACAAGGACAGTCGCCACATCTTTTTTCAAATAAGTTTCTGGATTGGCAACGATATCTGTTGTCGCAATAGCATTGAAATTCCATTTGCGTTCATCATAGACTTCCTTAAAGTATGGTACCAAGGTATCTCCCACATAAGCAGAAGTACCAGCACCCGTCAAGATAACCTTGATATAGTCATGTTTATCAGCAATTCCTTGTAGGAAGGCTGCAATTTCTTCTCGTTTCGCTTGATAAGCTTCAAAAGCCTCTTTCCATACATCAGGCTGTTGGTAGATTTCACGAGTCGTGATTTCTGCACCCAGTTCAAGTAATTCTTCTTTTGTGTAATTTAGCATAGAGTTCCTCTAATCTATTGTTGTTTCATTCCTATTGAAAATATGGGAATGGGAGTGACTCCCATTCCCATGTATATTCTATATAAGATGCTCTAAGTCACATCTTATTCATCTTCGTCATCATCGAAGCCCGCTAACAAATCATTGACTTTTACGATGCTTTCTGCAGCACGGCTCTTATAATCCGCATCTGCACCTGTAAGGCTTGCATTGATAAATTCAATCACCATTGGAAGATTCATCCCTGCGTAGAGTTCAATGTCGCGGCCTTCCATAATCAAACGGCTTACCACGTTACAAGGTGTTCCGCCGAGAAGGTCCGCAAAGACTAGGAAATCATCCAACCCTTCGATAGCAGCTTCAAATTTTGCAGTAAATTCTTCTGGACCATCTTCTGGAAGAAGAGCCACTGCATGAATGTTGTCCTGTGGACCCATGATCATTTCTGTGCTACCTTTAAGTTCTTCACAGAAACGACCATGACTCACCAAAATTAATGATTTACTCATAAATTATGCGCCCATTCCAAGCAAGAATTTACCGATGAATGAAAGACCTACTGCAAGAACGATAATGATACCGATCGCTTTAGTAGAGTTCATACCTTTCTTACCAAGCAACCAGAAGATAAAGGCAGTAAAGATTGCTGGAAGCAAGCGTGGGAAGATTGAGTTCAAGATGTCTTGGAAGTCAATCATCTTTTCACCGATTGGCAATTTGTAAGAAATCTCAAAGTTGATCATTGTTGCTACAAGAGCACCCATCATGAAGACACCAAGTACAGATGCAGCGTCAATCAAAGCTGTCAAGGTACTTTGCATGTTGTTGATAAGGTTAACCCCTTCTTTGTAGGCAAATTCCAATTGTTTCCAACGGAAGATGTCATAAGCAACTGCAACTGCGATCCAAAGGAAGATACCCCATGGTTGGCCAGCGATAGCCATAGTTGCTGCGATAGATCCCATGATAGCAGGTACAAGTGAACCAAAGATTGTATCTCCAAGAGGAGCGAATGGTCCCATCAAACCTGTCTTGATACCGTTAACGGCATCTTTTGAACCCACACCATCTTTTTCTTCCATGGCAAGGTCAAAACCAGCGATAATAGTGTGGAAGAATGGTGAAGTATTGAAGAATTGAGTATGAACTTTCATCATTTCTTTCAATTCAGGAGTTCCATCCCCATACATTTTACGCAATTGAGGCAAGATCATGTAAAGGTAACCAGAAGCTTGCATACGTTCATAGTTCCAACCTAATTGGAAAGTAAACAAGCTACGTTTGTTGATTTGATTAAAATCTTCTTTTGTAAGTTTGTAATTAGAATTCGTCATCTTCGATTTCCCCACTTTCTGATGGTGTAGAAGGTGCTGCTACAGCTACTTTTTGGCTGTTCTTAAAGTGAACAACTGCAAGGAAGATACCTACGATAGAGATACCGATCATAGACAAACCTTTGAAGTTGTTAGCAAAGCCAATCTTTTCAGCAACATCAGCAGGAAGAGTACCAAGGATACCCGCAACAGCGCCACCAAGACCTGTTACATATGAGTAAAGAACAGTCAACATAGCTGTCAAACCGAATCCCATTGCAAGGTAGTGAAGGTTACGTTTAACTGGAAGGTAACGAAGCAAGATTGCAAATCCAAGACCTGGAAGCATACGACCTGCAAGTGTCAAACCGTCTGCAACCCATTGGTATTCTTTAACAAGGTCTACTACTGATTGTACGAAAGCACCACCAAAAGCAAGAGCGAAGAATACTGGAAGGGCACGTGAAAGAGCCCATGGAAGCGCACCAAGTAGGTAGTTGCGTTCGATACCTTTGTAGTCAAAGCGTTCGATCGCAGCATCAATACGGTGTGCAAAGAAAGTAGTTGTCATACGTCCAAGAACGTCGAAGTATGTCAAAAGTGCTGCTACTGGTACAGCGATTGTTGTAATCGCAAGATCTGTATCAATACCTTGAGAGATAGAGAATGCTGTTGCAAGAACTGCACCAGAAGTTGCGTCGATACGAGAAGCACCACCGAAGGTACCAACCCCAAGAACGAACAACTGCAAGCTACCACCGATAAACAAACCAGTTGTCACATCTCCCATGATCAAACCGGTAATGAAACCAGCGAATACAGGGGAACCTGCAGATGAAACGATTGTCAACTCATCACAGATTTGATAAGCTGAGTACAAAGTGAGAAGTAAAATTTGCCACCATTGTATCATAACAATGACCTCCTAAAAATTTTTTCCTATTTTAATAAGCTCAAAAAGTCTGAAACTGGATCATTTGGAACCATTTGAGCAGTGAGTTTCACACCTTTTTCTGCTAGTTTGTGGAAGTCTTCCACATCCTTGTCTACCACGTTGATAGAACGTGTGATAGAGCGAGTTTCTGGTGTTTGAGACATATTGCCGACGTTGAGTGTTTCAAGCGGAACACCTGCTTCGACCAAACCAAGGAAACGGTCTGGTTTACGTGCAACGATAAAGAGACGTTGGCTATCGTATTTACCAGCAAGGATATTTGCTGCTGCTTTCTCAACTGGCAAGATACTGAGTTTCACACCTGGTGGTGTCGCAAGTTTCAAACCACTCTTTTCAATATCGTTGTTAACAACTTCGTCGTCTACAACCATAATGCGTGAAACATTTAGTTTTCCAGCCCAAAGATTGGCTACTTGACCGTGGATCAAACGTCCATCGATACGGCATCCTACAATTGTCATAAGTTTTCCCCCTTTATGTGTTTTAGTGTAGGTTTACGAGTTAAATGAATCTCTTCTTTATATTCGCCCTCAGTTTCAAAGATGATGATGCGGTTAGCACCTTCCTTGAGATAACTATGAGGGATATAAAGTGAGAGGGTCGGGCCGACGTTCCAGAAACGCCCTAGGTGACGCCCGTTGACAAAGGCAACTCCCTTACCAAACTCAGACAAGTCTAAGTAGGTATCCTTCGGCTCTTCAACAGTAAAGTCGAAAGCGTAAAAGGCTGGTTGTCCTTCTGTCCATCCTTTTGAAAAATCAATCTTCTCAGGATTATCCAGTGGCAGTGGATATTGTTTCCAATTCAGTAAGAAATGTAGATCCTTGCAGACACCTGTTCGAATTCCTTTACGCTGCGTATCTGCCAAAAACTTATGTCCGTAGTTGACACGCCCCATATTTTCAATCAAGATGTCAATCTCTGAAAAGCCTTCTCGGTTGCCTTGACAGTAGATGTCTTCGCCAATCTCTGTCTGGTATTGAGTAGCAATCCATTGACCATCTACAAAGAGTTGAGCTCGGTCACGTCCATCGATGATACGGAGACGTTCCTCTTCTGCATCCCAACTTGCCTCCGTGCGGTAGAGAAGGTAGCCATAACTTTGACCAAGTTCTTCCATCGCTTTTGGATAGAGGCTTTCAGTAGGACTAGAGAGATTATCCAGGGTTTCAAACAAGGAAACTTTTTCGACCAATGGAATGGACCCTATCTCCATGCTTTCCTTATAGAGTGGTTCCAACTGTGGATACTCTGGGAAGTGGGTTGCCATCATCTTCTTGACTGCTAAGTATTTAGCAGTTGGATTTCCTTCTTCATCGAGAAGGGCATCATAGTCGTAAGATGTGACTTGCGGCAAATCCAGAGTTCCTCGAGCCGAGCAACCATTCATGAAACCAAAGTTTGTACCACCATGGAACATGTAAAGGTTGATAGAGCCTTGCTCCAATACCTCTCGAACAGCTTCTGCCAATTCTTTAGGATCACGAGTGATGATGGGTTCTTTCCAACGGTTGAACCAACCATCCCAGAATTCCATACACATGAGGGGCCATTTCTTGCCATGCTCATCAAAGAATTCCTGCATCTGTGAAAAGTTGTACGGAGCTTTAGAACCGAAGTTTCCTGTCACAAAGAGATCGTCTTCGATCAAGGTTCCGGCTTTCAGAGTAGCCCTCCATGGGCCATCTGAAGTAAAGAGTGGGCAATCAATCCCTCGGTCTTCCATCAATTTCCGAATTGCTCGTAGATAAGACTTATCTTCTCCATAAGAGCCATATTCATTTTCGACTTGCATCATAAGAATGTTTCCACCATTATCCAACAAGCGAGGCACAAGCCTTGGCAATAATTGGTCATAATAGCGAGCAACAGCCTCGATGTAGGCCGGGTCGGACGAGCGAATTCGCATGTCCTTTGTCAAGAGCCAAGCCGGCAAGCCACCAAATTCCCATTCCGCACAGATAAATGGAGACGGGCGTACAATGGCATAGAGACCTAGATCTTGTGCAATTTGAAGAAATCTCTCCAAATTTCTGGCACCTTCAAAATCAAACTCCCCTTCAACAGGTTCGTGTAAATTCCAAGCCACATAGGTCTCGACTGTATTAAAGCCAAGTGCCTTTAAGTTATAGAGAGAATGATACCAATCCTCTGCTGGAATCCTAAAATAATGAATGGCGCCGGACAAAATCTTGAACGGTTTTCTGTCTAAATAGAAATCGTCCTCAATTTTAAATCTGGTCATGTTATTACCTCTGACGAATTAAGTTTGCGCTTTCATTTATTATAATATTAACTATAATCAAATCTTTTGCATTTGTCAATAGGTTTTAGAAAATTATTTAAAATTTTTCTATTTTTTTACTTACCGTTTACCGAAATTATCTAAAAATAGCATGAAAACGATCTTTTTATGTATGATAATTCACAAGAACATCAAATGAATTTTTTTACATGTAAAATAACATTTTTAGTCTATTATTTTAATTTTTTGACCTTAATACTACTCTTTTCTCTATATTTGTGGTAAAATCAAAATTGGAGAAAGAGAATCGAGGTGAAATTTATGGCTATTCCTAAATACCAATATATTAAAGATGAATTAAAAAATAAAATCATCTCTGGTCAATTTGCAAGTGGAGATAAATTTTATACAGAAGCCGAATTGATCGCGATGTACGATGTGAGTTCAATCACAGTTGTTCGTGCCTTGAACGACCTTGCTAAAGACGGCTACATTGTCCGCCAACAAGGTAAAGGTACTTTCGTTTCACGTGCCCGCAAGCACAAACTCGTTGAGTTTTCAGATGTCGAAATCTTTGAAACAAAAGACGATAAAGTTACTGTCCTTTCTATCGAGCGCGGAAACAAACTTGAATATTTAGATAAACTTGGACTACGTGGAGATCAATTCTACTATAAGATTGAACGTATTCGTCAGACAAACGACGTGACATACATCTACCACACATCTTATATTCCTGAGCAATACATCAATGCCAACTATCCAAATCTTGACTATTATAGCTCTATCTATACACGTTTCAAATTGGATTACCGCATTCACATGAGTGATGAACATTTTGAGGAAATCAACGAAATCGCATTCCCAACTCCAGAGCATGCTGCTTCTGTACTCGGAATCGATACACAATTCCCAACTGTCTTCCAAACGAAGACTACAAAACTTGAGGCCACTGGCCAAGTCCTTGCCTATAGTGAAACTTATAAGCGAGCAGACTACTACAAAATCAAATTCATCTCATGTAACCGAGGTCATTAAGAAAAAGCCTGAGCCTAGCTTAGGCTTTTTCTCTATTCATTATAGCACGAGAAAGAAGTTGGGAAAACGCTATGAAGGGCTCTTATTTAATTAGTAGCATTTTTACTAAAAACAAGGTAAATTTTCATTTGGTTTTTCCTCTGTTTTATCCCTCATTAGCAAATTTCTCCTAAATCTTATGATTTCCTCTATTTATTATAGTTCTTATATAAACCCACTTGACATTTTACTCCTTAGATAATAAAATAAAATTGGTTTTATGTAAACGCTATCATATATGATAATAACAAGGAGGTTTTGTCATGAAACTAGAAAAGAAACAGCGCTTCTCCATCCGTAAATACGCGGTTGGGGCAGCTTCTGTACTTATAGGATTTGCTTTTAGCGCTCAAGTCGTATCTGCCGACGGGATTACTCCAGCTCCAACAGCTGAAGAAACTGTTCAAACGATTCAGGAGAGTCCACAAGCAGTCAAAGAAACTGTAGACTCCAAGGTCCCAGAAAAACTGGAAGAAAAGGCTGACAAACCTGTAAAAGAGGAGGTCAAAGAAGACCAGGAGGCTCCTCGAACAGTTGCTCCAACAACAGAAGAGTCAAGCGCACCAGTTGTGACAGAAAATGCTACTCCAACTCCTACTGCCGAGAAAGAAAGCCCTGCCCCAGCTGAAACTCCTGCTGAAAGCACTTCTTCAGAAAAGAAAAATGAAGCCGTCACACCTGCAGTAGCCACTCCTAGCACGGAACGAGCAGCTCAGGTAAATGAAAAACTGGCAAAACGAAAAATGATCTCAATCGACGCTGGACGCAAGTACTTCTCTCCAGACCAACTCAAAGAAATCATCGACAAAGCCAAACACTACGGTTATACTGATCTTCATCTACTAGTTGGAAATGACGGCATGCGTTTTATGTTAGACGACATGACGATCACAGCCAATGGCAAAACCTATGCAAGTGACGATGTCAAACGTGCACTCGAAAACGGAACCGATGCCTACTACAAGGATCCAAACGGCAACCATTTGACAGAAAGTCAGATGACGGACTTGATCAACTATGCTAAAAACAAAGGCATTGGTCTCATCCCAACTGTAAATAGCCCTGGCCACATGGATGCGATTTTGCATGCCATGAAAGAACTAGGTATCCAAAAACCGAACTTCAACTACTTTGGCAAGGAATCTGCTCGTACCGTTGACCTTGATAACAAAGAAGCGGTTGCATTTACCAAAGCTCTAATCGACAAGTATGCTACTTACTTCGCTGGCAAAACTGACATCTTTAATATCGGACTGGACGAGTACGCCAATGATGCTACAGACGCTAAAGGCTGGAGCGTTCTTCAAGCCTATAAATGGTATCCAGAAGATGGATTCCCTGACAAGGGTTATGATAAATTTATCGCCTACGCCAACGACCTTGCTCGCATCGTCAAATCTCACGGCCTCAAACCAATGGCCTTTAACGATGGTATCTACTATAATAGCGACACTAGCTTTGGAACCTTTGACAAAGACATCATCGTTTCTATGTGGACTGGTGGATGGGGCGGATACGACGTCGCTTCTTCTAAACTTCTAGTTGAAAAAGGCCACCAAATCCTTAATACCAACGATGCTTGGTACTACGTCCTCGGACGAAATGCCGATGGCCAAGGATGGTATAACCTCGACCAAGGACTCAATGGTATCAAGAACACTCCAATCACTTCTGTACCAAAATCTGATGGGGCTACTATCCCGTTCATCGGGGGTATGGTAGCTGCTTGGGCGGACACCCCATCTGCACGCTATTCACCATCACGCCTCTTCAAACTCATGCGTAGCTTCGCAAATGCCAATGCTGAATACTTCGCAGCTGATTATGAGTCTGCTGAGCAAGCTCTGAAAGAAGTACCAACAGACCTTAATCGCTATACTGCAGAAAGTGTCGCAGCTGTAAAAGAAGCTGAAAAAGCCATTCGCTCACTTGATAGCAACCTCAGCCGTGCCCAACAAGACACCATTGACCAAGCAATCGCGAAACTCCAAGAAGCTGTCAGCAATTTGACCTTCACACCAGAAGCTCAAAAAGAAGAAGACGCGAAACGCGAAGTTGAAAAACTTGCCAAGAACAAGGTAATCTCTATCGATGCTGGGCGTAAGTACTTCACGCTCGATCAACTCAAACGCATCGTAGACAAGGCGAGCGAACTCGGCTACTCTGATGTGCATCTTCTCCTAGGAAATGATGGACTTCGCTTCCTACTTGATGATATGACTATCGCTGCTAACGGAAAAACTTATGCAAGTGACGACGTCAAAAAGGCCATCATCGAAGGAACAAAAGCTTACTACGATGATCCAAACGGAACCACTCTTAGTCAAGCTGAAATCACTGAATTGATCGAGTACGCAAAATCAAAAGGCCTCGGACTCATCCCAGCGATCAACAGCCCAGGTCACATGGATGCCATGCTCGTCGCTATGGAAAAACTTGGAATCAAGAATCCTCAAGCCAACTTTGACAAGGTATCCAAAACAACCATGGACCTTGAAAACGAAGAGGCGATTAACTTTGTCAAAGCCCTCATCGGCAAGTACATGGACTTCTTTGCAGGCAAAACTAAGATCTTCAACTACGGTACAGACGAATATGCCAATGATGCTACCAACGCGCAAGGCTGGTACTACCTCAAATGGTATGGACTCTATGGCAAGTTTGCTGAGTACTCTAACACTCTTGCTGCTATGGCCAAAGAAAGAGGCCTTCAACCAATGGCCTTCAACGATGGTTTCTACTACGAAGACAAGGATGATGTTGAGTTTGACAAGGATGTCATCATCTCTTACTGGTCTAAGGGATGGTGGGGTTACAACCTTGCATCTCCTCAGTACCTGGCAAGCAAAGGCTACAAATTCCTTAACACCAACGGAGACTGGTACTACATTCTCGGCCAGAAACCTGAAGATGGTGGTGGTTTCCTCAAAAAAGCAATTGAAAATACTAAAAAAACACCATTTAACCAGCTTGCATCTACCAAATATCCTGAGGTAGACCTTCCAACCGTCGGAAGCATGCTTGCTATCTGGGCAGACAGACCAAGTGCTGAGTACAAGGAAGAAGAAATCTTTGAACTCATGACTGCCTTTGCAGACAATAATAAAGACTACTTCCGCGCTAACTACAATGCCCTCCGTGAGGAACTTGCTCAAATCCCTGCAAACTTGGATGGATACAGCAAGGAAAGCTTGGAGGCCCTAAATGCAGCGAAAGAAGCTCTCAACTACAACCTCAACCGTAACAAACAAGCCGAGTTAGACGCTCTCGTAGCCAAGCTCAAAGCAGCCCGCCTAAGCCTTAAACCAGCGGCAACCCACTCAGGAAGCCTCGATGAAAACGAACTAGCTGCCAATGTTGAAACCAAACCGGAACTCATCACAAGAGCAGAAAAGATTCCATTTGAGGTCATCAAGAAGGAAAATCCGAACCTCCCAGCCGGTCAGGAAAAGATCATCACACCAGGTGTAGAGGGCGAACGCACTCATTACATCTCTGTCCTTACTGAAAATGGGAAACAAACAGAAACGGTACTAGATAGCCAAGTAACCAAAGAACCTGTGACCCAAGTGGTTGAAATCGGCACCCCTATTACGCACAAAGGGGACGAACACGGTCTTGCTCCAGCCGCAGAAACAAAACCAAGACTGGATATCCAAGAGGAAGAAATTCCATTCACTACTGTGACACGTGAAAATCCTCAATTACCAAAAGGACAAACGCAAGTTGTTACTAAAGGAGCCAACGGCCACCGTACTGCCTTCTACTCTGTGAGCACTAGTGCTGATGGAAAAGAAGAAAGAACGCTTGTCAATAGCGTGGTAACACAGGAAGCGGTCACTCAAGTTGTTGAAGTCGGCACTGCCGTTGAGAAAGCTGAGCAAACTGCACCAACTACTGCCAAAGCAGATGAAAAACAACTCCCTGCAACAGGAAGTCAAGACTCTGCAGGCTTGGTCGCAGCAGGACTTATGGCCACACTAGCAGCCTACGGACTGACTAAGAGAAAAGAAGACTAAGATTCTTCTAAGAGAATAGAAAAAAGCGAGATTGAATCTCGCTTTTTTGTTTTATGATTAATTACCAAGTCCGATACGTTCAAAGATCTCATCCACCCGTTTGGTGTAGTATGCAGGGTTGAAGATTTCATCGATTTCTTCTTGAGTGAGGCGTGAAGTCACTTCTGGATCTGCTTCAAGGAGTGGTTTGAAGTCTACTTGGTTATCCCATGATTGAGCTGTTTTTGGTTGTACCAAGTCATAGGCTTGCTCACGGGTCATGCCTTTCTCAATCAAGGTCAACATAGCACGTTGGCTAAAGATAAGACCAAACGTAGAGTTCATGTTGCGGATCATGTTTTCTGGGAAGACTGTCAAGTTCTTGACGATGTTTCCAAAACGGTTGAGCATGTAGTCAATCAAAATGGTCGTGTCCGGTGTGATGATACGCTCAGCTGATGAGTGAGAAATATCACGTTCGTGCCAGAGAGCGACGTTTTCATAGGCCGTCACCATATGACCACGGATAACACGCGCCAAACCTGTCATGTTCTCAGAACCGATTGGGTTGCGTTTGTGAGGCATAGCGGATGAACCTTTTTGCCCTTTAGCAAAGAACTCTTCCACTTCGCGTTGCTCAGATTTTTGAAGACCACGGATCTCAGTTGCCATGCGCTCGATGGAAGTCGCGATGCTGGCAAGAACTGCAAAATACTCAGCGTGGAGGTCACGAGGAAGGACCTGTGTAGAGATTTCTTGAGCACGGATACCCAATTTGTCGCAGACATATTCCTCTACAAATGGTGGGATGTTGGCAAAGTTCCCAACCGCACCAGAAATCTTACCAGCTTCCACACCAGCAGCTGCATGCTCGAAACGCTCGATGTTGCGCTTCATTTCGCTATACCAAGTTGCCAATTTCAGACCAAAAGTCGTTGGCTCAGCGTGCACACCGTGGGTACGACCCATCATGATGGTGAACTTGTGCTCCTTAGCCTTGTCAGCAATGATGTTGGTGAAGTTTTCAAGATCACGACGGATGATGTCGTTGGCTTGTTTGTAGAGGTAACCATAGGCAGTATCGACCACGTCGGTAGAAGTCAATCCATAGTGGACCCACTTGCGCTCTTCGCCAAGAGTCTCAGAAACCGCACGTGTGAAGGCAACCACATCGTGACGCGTCTCTTGCTCAATCTCTAAAATACGGTCGATGTCAAAGTCCGCTTTCTCGCGAATCAAAGCCACATCTTCCTTAGGGATTTCCCCCAACTCAGCCCATGCCTCATCAGCTAAGATTTCCACCTCAAGCCAAGCACGGTATTTATTTTCTTCACTCCAAATGTTCGCCATCTCAGGGCGAGAGTAACGGTTGATCATTGTTTGTTTTTCTCCTTTATTTCTTTGCATCATTTCTTATAATTTCAATAGCTTTGTAAACTGTATAAGGATTAACCCTCAATTTTTTAGCAATGCTCCTATTTATACCTGGATAAGGCTCCTCTAATAATTCATATTCTTGTTTTATTTTTCTATAAATGTCCGGCTTTATATTATTAAAAATAAATGGATCTTTTTTACGAATAAAGGCTTCAACTGACGAAATATTTTGTTTGGTTGCAAAGAAATATAAATATTTCTCCACTTTAGAACGATCCAATTCTCGTAAGGAATACTTTGTTTCATCCAGAAATTCTTCCAACAATTCTAGAACTATTTCAAAATTAAATTGATTAATATCTTCAACATTGAACGATACTAACTCTCCAATTCCAAAACCAAATTTTGCGTGATAAAGAGCAAAAACACAAACAGAGAAAATAGGAGCTAACAAATCAATTTGTTTCCCACTGAATTCACGATCACATTCTTTTAAATATCTGTAAGTTGCACAATGAATTACTACAATTTTAGGCCATAATTTTATATTGATTGAATCATTATAAAATTTTCGATAATTTCCACTCTCGGCCAAGAAATCTTCATTAATTTCATAAGCTCTATATGGTAATTTCATCACCAAAGCACAATAAGCCTTAGCTAAAAACAATGGATTTACTACTGTGCCATCCAAAATCTGATTTGATTTTCTATCATAGTTTATTCCATGTTCGAATAAACTTAATTCAATATCTCTTTGAATTTGGTCATTTGAATGTACTAATGAATATAAGGAAATTGCGGTTTGATTATTTGTTGACTTAGTAATTCGTTTTTTTGTATCTAAACTCCGTGTCTTTATTATTTTCACTAAAACATTTCTATTATCTGAATCTAAGTTTCGAACACCGCCACTATCTGTCACATAACGATGAATATTATAAGAAGTTTGTAAACCATTCACAATTTGGATATCTTTTAATTTAATCTCATTTCCCGTTATTTTTGTTGCATCTTCAACAATAATAGTAATTCCATTATTCAATAACCAGAAATCCACAGAACTATCACTATCGTTCAATGAATCTAGTATATCTTTATTAGTCGTACTACTACCTAAAAAATTTCTTACGTTACTATCGAAATAATATTGTTTTATATTATCATTTTCATCTGAAATAAATTTATAAAACTCTTTCAATTTTACCGTAGCAACAAAATGACTATCATCTTGAAAAGAGTGCTCCACTCTCAAAACAGCAGCTTCATTCAACTTAACAGAACAAATCCTTAGAAGTTCCTCTGCTCCCCAAAAAATAAACTCAGATTTTTTTACATCCATTAGTAGGTTGTTTGTTTGAGAAACAATTTTATCTGCTTTCATCTTTATATTGTGTTCAAGAGAAGAAACCTTTTGTTTATCACCTCGACTAATATAATGATACTTTATATCTAAACTACACTCCGTTATTAATTCTCGATATACATAATTGAAAATATCTCTTTGTTTTAACAATCTTTCGTTAAATTTACTCTTTAACTCATCTTTGTTAAGTGCTAAATCAAATAATTCCGAAATCGATGAATCAATACTTTCTAATGGGTGTAACTGATATGTATCTTCATATTTTACCGTAAAAATATGTAAATCTATCTTCGCACTAGACTTTACCAATTTTTGATTTACTTCAGTTACTAGATTTCCATTTACAAATGTATATAGGGCATCTATCCCGCCATCATCTGACCCGTCAACTATACCACTTTTAATTTCATCTTGAGATATTGCATAGTATTTCAAAATCTCCGAAATCATTTCTACCTCAAATTTTTCAGAGTCATCACCACTTGTAATCCCTCTTTTTGCCAACACAGAATCCAGTAAAACTAAACTATTATTTACCATAATGCCCTCTGTTCATGATCTAAAAATCAATCTCTTCCCCAAATTCCTCAATCTTATCCGGCACATCACTAAACAAAGTCACATAGCCCATTTTACGATTGTACTTTTTCTCGTTAATAATACATATGCAAATAGTCTATTGAAATGCCTGAAAAAATCTCCCTACCAAGTATCATTACAATTTCTACAATAAAAGGCCTTCCTATCTCTCATCTTATGACAACATGGACATTTCACTAAGTCATCCTCACCGGTTGCATAAAGTGTTCGGTGCGCACACTTTGAGCAATAGAATGTATCACCTTCATCCCATAATCGATTACTATCAGTATTACCACAGTTTGCACATTTCATAGTACTTTACCTCAATTCATTAATATTTTAAAAAATTCTACTTTTCGACACAAACTGAAAAATGTATAACTTCCTACACAGAGTGGGTAAGATTCATAAATTAAAAATCAATCCCTTTCCCAAACTCCTCTACCTCATCTGGCACATCACTAAACAAAGTCACATGCCCCATCTTGCGGTTGTGCTTCGCTTCTATTTTACCATACATGTGGAGGTGGGCACTTGGATTTTCTGCGACATATTTCTCAGCGGCCTCGACATGCTGACCGAGAACATTGAGCATCACAGCAGGCGCATGTAGTTTGATAGCTGGCAATGGTGCTCCAAGAACACCCAAGATATGGGTGTCAAATTGTGAGAAGTCGCAGGCTTCGATAGAGTAGTGCCCAGAGTTGTGTGGACGTGGCGCAATTTCATTGACAATGATGTCGTCAGCAGTCGCAAACATTTCCACGCACAGCGTTCCAGACAAGTTGAGTTGCTCAGCGATTCTCACGGCCATAGCTTTTGCTTTTTCAGCTAGACTTTCTGAAATGCGAGCTGGGACAATGGTCTTAGACAGGATATTGTTGCGGTGGATATTTTCCTGAACCGGAAAAACTGTCACGTCCTTGCCATTACCAGACACGATGACTGAAATCTCAAGGTCAAAGTTGACAAATTCTTCCAAGACACAGTCTGCAGAATCAGCCAGCGCATAGGCTTCTTCCAAATCTTCTGCTGAGCGAATGACCTTTTGCCCATGCCCATCGTAGCCACCTGTCGCAGTCTTGAGGACATAGTTTTTAGAAAGGTCAATATCTGCCAAATCTTGATTTGAAGTCACAACCTTGTAGGGTGCCACAGTGACTTGAGCCTTATTTGAAAGAAAGTCCTTTTCAAAAATGCGATTTTGAGAAATGCGAAGGAGATCTGTTCCTTGAGGGAGTTGTCCATCCTTGATGACAGCATCCAAGCCGTCAGCATCGACATTTTCAAATTCATAGGTGAGGACATCGCAACGCTCAGCCAACTGATGGAGGGCAGCCACATCGTTATAAGGAGCCACGACGATCTCCGCCACGCGAGAGGCTGGGCAATCCTCCGCAGGATCCAGCGCGATAACCTTGTGCCCCATGTAGATAGCAGAAATGGCCATCATCTGACCCAGCTGACCACCACCGATAATTCCGATTGTTTTAGATGAGCTCATTTGTTGACTCCTCTGCGATTTTTCCTTGCTCTTCTGCGAAATCTGCCAATGCTGTCGCGATAGCCTGATCTTCTACTGAGAGAAGACGGAGGGCAAAGAGGGCAGCATTGGTCGCACCTGCCTCACCGATAGCCATTGTCGCAACAGGCACGCCACCTGGCATCTGTACGATAGAGTAGAGCGAATCCACGCCACTAAGAGCGCGCGATTTGACCGGTACACCGATGACAGGAAGGGTTGTTTTGGCTGCGACCATTCCTGGCAAATGGGCTGCGCCACCTGCACCTGCGATAATGACCTTGATACCGCGACTACGAGCTTCCTCCGCATGTCTGAACATGAGGTCTGGTGTGCGGTGGGCAGAAACAACTTTCTTTTCGTAGGCTACGCCGAAGCGATCTAGAACTTCTGCTGTTTTTTGCATGGTTGCCCAGTCGGATTTTGAGCCCATGATGATGGAAATAATTGGTTTAGTCATAATTTTTCCTTTTTTCTTCTTTTTGATAATGGTCTTAGGTGGTGGGGACGGAAGCAAACCTTCGGTTTCATTCCTAAAATTTGAGCCTAAGTCTCAAATCTCCCCCCGACCAGAACAGTAATAGTTCTGGTCTTTTCACCACTGCGACCATTATCTTACTTTGGCTCGCTTTGGCTCGCCATTGACAAATTTAGTATCTGTTAATCTTTTATAGCCTTGCTTCCGATATCTGTTCGGTAGAAGAGACCTTCTGTTTTTTGTTGAGCGAGTTCTTGGTAGATCGTATCTTGGGCTTCTTTGACGGTGTCTGCTGTGGTGACGAGCATATAGACACGTCCGCCATTTGACAGCAGTGCTCTGCTATTTTCCGCAAACTTAGCACCGGCATAGTAAGTGATGATGCCGCCTTCTGTCTTGGTAGGAAGCTTGACACCTTTCTCATAAGCGAGTGGATAGCCGTTTGATGCTACAACAACACCCAGTGTCACACCCTCGTCCGTCCAAGTGATGGCTGGCTCCTTGCCATCAAGAATATCCGTGATATTTTGTGCAAAATCGGAGGTCAGACGAGGCAAGATAATTTGTGTTTCTGGATCTCCGAAGCGAGCGTTAAACTCGATGACTTTAGGACCGTCAGCAGTCAAAATAAGCCCTGCGTAAAGAACACCAAGATACGAACGACCTTCTTTGATCATCCCTTCAAGGACTGGCTTGACAATAGTGTCAACCGCTGTGGCAACCACGCTCTGTGGCAAGTGAGGAACTGGCGCATAGGCACCCATCCCACCAGTATTAGGACCCTTGTCGCCGTCATAGGCACGTTTATGGTCCTGAGCCGTTGGCATAATGTAGAACTTGTCCCCATTGACAAAGGCAAAGAGAGAGAACTCTTCTCCATCAAGGAATTCCTCGATGACCACACGCGCACCTGAGTCACCAAATTTATTGTCCAAAAGCATCTCATGAGCAGCTTCGACTGCTTGCTCAACCGTCTCCGCAACAACGACACCCTTCCCAAGCGCCAAGCCATCCGCTTTAACTACGATTGGAGCGCCTTTCTCCTCGATATAAGCCTTAGCTTCCTCGAAATCTGAAAATGTACCATAGGCTGCTGTCGGAACGCCGTATTTGACCATGATTTCCTTAGCAAAATCCTTGGACCACTCAAGCTCAGCGGCAGCCTTGGTCGGACCAAATGCCTTGAGCCCAGCTTGATTAAAGTCATCCACGATACCTGCAGCCAAAGCATCATCAGGACCGATAAATGCCCAAGCAATATCGTTGGCTTTTGCAAAGTCAATCAACTTAGAATGTTCGGAAATAGAGATATTCACTAATTCCAGACCATCCAGAGTCATCCCATCATTTCCAGGAGCTACAAAGACTTTTTCAACGTCTTTTGATTCAAGCAACTTCTTAGCAATCGCATGTTCACGACCACCCGAACCGACAACTAACAGCTTCATCTCTCAACCTCTTTTGCGAATTATTTATTAAAATTATACCACAAATGTTCGTTTTAATCTTGTTTCACTTAGTATTTTAAACCAAAAAAGGAAAGAAACTGTTTTCTTCCCTTTCGTTTTTTAATGTCTAAAATGTCTCACTCCTGTGAAGACCATGGTCAAGCCGTATTTATCCGCTGCTTCGATGGATTCTTGGTCACGGACTGAACCACCTGGCTGGATGATGGCCTTAATACCTGCTTTAGCGATTTCTTCCACGTTATCCGCGAATGGGAAGAAGGCATCCGAAGCAAGCACAGCGCCATCAAGACGATCTTTAGCTTGATCAATAGCGATGCGGACTGAAGCCACACGATTGGTTTGACCTGGCCCAACACCAAGTGTCATGTGGTCGTTGGTGATGATGATACCGTTCGATTTGACGTACTTGATAGCCTTCCAAGCGAACTCAAGAGCAGTCGCTTCTGTCTCGGTTGGCTGGCGTTTGGTCACCACTTGCCAGTCAACTGGGCTTTCCTTGACCACGTCTTGGTTTTGCACCAGAAGTCCACCGACCACGCCTGTGTATTCTGCTTCCACTTCACTAGCCTCTTGAGCGTCAAATGGCAAGGCAAGGATACGCAAGTTTTTCTTTTTGTTGGTCAATATGGCTAGCGCTTCATCCGTATAGCTCGGTGCGATAATGATCTCAAGGAAAACGCCGTGCATCTTCTCAGCAGTCGCAGAATCCACCTCACGGTTAAGGACGACAATTCCACCAAAGATAGACACTGGGTCAGACTCATAAGCATAATCCCAAGCAGTTTCGATGTCATCAGCTTGACCAATCCCACATGGATTCATGTGTTTGAGAGCCACAACGGTTGGACGGTCTTTGAAATCACGAATAATACGAATGGCCGCATCCGCGTCACGAATGTTATTGAAGGACAATTCTTTTCCGTTCAGTTGTTCGGCTGATGCAATCGAGTAATCCGTTGGCAAGGCTTTTTGGTAAAAGTCTGCATCTTGTTGAGGGTTTTCCCCATAGCGCATGGCTTGCTTGAGGTCATAGGTCAAAGTGAGTTTTTCTGGTTTTGCTTCACCTACTTGAGCTGTGAAGTATTCTGCAATCAAGGCATCATAAGCCGCTGTGTGACGGAATACTTTTGCTGCCAAACGCTGACGAGTTTCGTAAGTCGTTTCACCATTGGCTGCCAATTCGTCCAAAACCACTGCATAGTCAGCAGGGTCTACCACAACCGTTACGCTGGCATGATTTTTCGCTGCTGAACGAAGCATGGATGGCCCACCGATATCAATATTCTCCACTGCATCAGCGTAGGTCACATCTGGTTTGAGAATCGTTTCCTTGAAAGGATAAAGATTGACCACTACAAGGTCAATCAATTCGATCTTATTGTCCTTAGCCGCTTGAAGGTGACTATCCAAGTCACGACGAGCGAGAAGACCACCGTGGATATTTGGGTGGAGAGTCTTGACACGACCATCCATCATTTCTGGGAAACCAGTCACATCATCGATAGCGATGGTATCAACACCAGCATTGTCAAGTGCAACCTTGGTCCCACCTGTCGAGATGATATCCCAACCAAGTTTTTTAAGTTCTTGGGCAAATTCAACAATGCCCGCTTTGTCTGAGACGCTGATTAAGGCGCGTTTAGTCATGTTATTTCCTTTCATTTACTTATCCAACAATTCTCTAATAACTTCTGGATACAACTTGTACTCTGCCTCATGAATGCGAGCTTCAAAAGTTTCGATGGTATCATCAGCTAGCCGTGGCACACGGACTTGTTTGATGACCTTGCCTGTATCCACACCAGAGTCCACCCAGTGAATGGTCACGCCGCTCTCAGCAACACCAGCTTTCCAAGCGTCCTCAATCCCATGAGCTCCTGGAAATTCGGGTAAGTAGGCTGGATGGATATTGATGATTCGACCTTCATAAGCCGCCAATAAGGTTGGGCCGACGATTTTCATGTAGCCGGCGAGGCAAACCAAGTCAATCTGGTGTTCTTCCAAGAGTTCGACAAGGGCTGCTTCGTAGTCCGCCTTGTTCTCAAACTCCTTGAGTCCAAAAGCATAGGACAGGACGCCGAGCTTGTCTGCACGCTCCAGCACATAGGCGTCACGATGGTCTGAAAAGACAAACTCCACCGGAAACTCTTCAGCAATCACCTGAAAATTTGAGCCATTACCAGAGGCAAAAACCGCTATTTTTTTCATTTGATGATGACACTTTCGTTTTCTTTCTTGACGATGCGACCAATTTCATAGACTGGTTCATCCAACAATTCCTTGACGCGACCTACATTTTCAGGGCTAACTGCCAGCATAAGTCCCACACCCATGTTGAAGATTTCAAACATTTCTTCATGCTTGATTTCACCGTATTTTTCAAGAGCTTTGAAAATAGGAAGGACTGGAACCTTGTCTTCTTCAATTTCCGCAGCTAGGTCAGCCGCAAACATACGAGGAACATTCTCGATAAAGCCGCCACCTGTGATGTGGGCAATGCCGTTGACTAACTCTTCCTTGATGAGTGGCAAGACAGCCTTGACATAGATACGAGTCGGCTCAAGAAGGACTTCCTTGAGTTTCTTGCCTTCCAATTCCGGCAAGACTTCCTCACCTGTGTAGTCCGCAAAAACACGACGAACGAGGGAGTAACCATTTGAGTGAATCCCACTTGAGGCAAGTCCGAGAAGAACATCACCTTCAGCTACTTTTGAGCCGTCTATGATTTGAGATTTTTCAGCCACACCGACTGCAAAACCAGCCAAGTCGTAGTCATCTTCGCCATACATACCAGGCATTTCAGCCGTTTCCCCACCGATGAGAGCAGCGCCTGCCTGCACACAACCTTCTGCCACACCAGCAACGACTTGTTCTAGTTTAGCTGGTTCATTCTTCCCTGTCGCGACGTAGTCAAGGAAGTAAAGAGGTTCCGCACCTGCAGCGATGATATCGTTGACACACATGGCCACACAGTCTTGCCCAATCGTATCATGCTTATCATACTTGATGGCCAACATGAGCTTGGTCCCGACACCGTCAGTCCCTGAAATCAAGACGGGCTCTTTGACACCTGTTTTTGAAAGATCAAACATGCCACCAAAGCCACCAAGAGCTCCCATGACACCCGCACGCTCCGTGCGAGCCACGTGCTTTTTGATCCGCTCAACAACTTCATAACCCGCTTCAACATCTACACCAGATTGCGCATAAGCATTTTTATTCGTCATCTTTTTTCCTCTTCCTTTCCTTTAATGGAGAGCCTTCATCCGCTTATTTGTAAAAACTAGTCTTTTCTTCCAAACTTCTACGATAGTCTTCTTCATAATCGTAGAGAGGTGTTGGGTAGTCCCCGTCAAAGTAAGCGACACAGAGACCACCATTTGGCGCATCTGTTTCGATGCCGATGGAGTTAATCAAGCCATCAATCGAAAGATAGGTCAGGCTATCTGCGCCAATGATTTGGCAGGTTTCTTCGACTGTATGATTAGCCGCAATCAACTCCTGACGCGTCTGGATATCAATCCCGTAGAAACATGGATAAGCCAGCGCTGGACTACCAATGGCAACGTGAACCTCAGACGCACCTGCTTCTTTCAAAAGCTGAACGATACGGCGAGAGGTTGTCCCACGAACAATGGAATCATCAATCATCACCACACGTTTGCCTTTGACAACGCCCGAAACAGCAGACAGTTTCATCCGCACCCCTTGCTCCCGCAATTCTTGAGTCGGTTGAATAAAGGTGCGTTGGGTGTATTGGTTTTTGATGAGACCCATTTCATTTGGCAGACCAGATTCTTCTGCAAATCCCATAGCTGCGCTCAGCGAGGAATTTGGTACACCAACCACAATATCCGCTTCATGCTTAAATTCACGCGCTAATTGAGCCCCCATACGTTTGCGAGCTGTATGGACATTGACACCGTGGATATTAGAATCAGGACGAGCAAAGTAGATATACTCCATAGAACAAATCGCCAGCTGGGTATCATTCGTATAGCTATCGTACTGGATGCCATTGTCATCCACGATTACAATCTCTCCTGGTTTCACATCGCGAATCCACTCGGCACCAATGACTTCAAAAGCACAGGTTTCTGACGAAACCACCACCGCTCCGTTTGCCATTTTCCCAATAGAAAGGGGACGAAAACCATTAGGATCAAGAGCCGCAATCAACTTGTCTTCAAACAACAGGATATAAGCAAAGCCACCTTTAACTAGACTGAGTGCTTCCTTTATTTTTCCCATCAGACTAGGATTGTGACTCCGACGAATGAGGTGAGCCAAAATTTCCGAGTCCGAAGTTGAACTGAAAATAGCTCCTCTTTGTTCCAATTCTTTCTTGAGCGATTCGGCATTGGTCAAGTTTCCGTTGTGAGCAAGGCCAAACTGCATATCATGAAAGCGAAAGAGGAAGGGCTGGATGTTGTCCACAGAAGCTTCGCCAGCAGTCGCGTAACGAACATGCCCAATCGCGCTCGTTCCAGTTAGTTTATCCAAATTAGCTGGGTTTCTGAACACTTCTGATAAAAGCCCCATGTCACGATGACGCTTTAGTTTCCCTTGATCATTGGAGAGGATTCCTGCCCCCTCCTGACCACGGTGCTGAAGACTGTGGAGACCAAAATAGGTCAATTTAGCAGCCTCTGGATGTCCCCAGATACCGAAAACACCACATTCTTCATTAAGAGATTTTACTTCGTATGTCATTTTATATACCTTTTATTTCCCTGTGAAATAACGTACAGCCGACGCAAACAGGTGCTGGTCTTTATTCCCTGGGATGTTTTGGAAGAGACCGTCTTCATAACGTTCTGAGTGTCCCATCTTACCGATGATTTGACCATTCTTGCTAGTAATTCCTTCGATGGCATTTACAGAACCATTTGGATTGTACTTAGAGTCCATGCTTGGTTTACCCTCGAAATCAACATATTGGGTAAAGATTTGACCATTGTCACGAAGCTCTGCGAATTCCTCAGCTGTCACGACAAACTTTCCTTCACCGTGCGATACTGGGATGGCATGGATATCGCCCACTTGTACTCCAGCCAACCATGGTGAGTTGGTATTGGCAATTCGCGTTTCCACCATCTTAGCTACGTGCTGGTTGGCATCATTGTAGAAGAGGGTTGGACTAGTGCTGCTTGCATCCTCGAAGTTTCCGTATGGAAGAAGACCTGATTTGACCAAGGCCTGGAACCCATTACAGATACCGATAATCAAGCCACCACGAGCGATAAAGCCATCAATGGCTGCACGCACTTTTTCATTGAGCAAGATATTGACAATAAACTTAGCTGATCCATCCGGTTCATCCGCAGCTGAGAATCCACCTGCAAAGAAGAGAATGTTTGCCTTGCCGATATTGTCAACCATGGTTTCAACTGACTTGACAATGGCTTCTCCATTCAAGGTCACGAATGGCACCAAGTTGACTTCTGCACCTTCTTTTTCAAAAGCTTTTGCTGAATCATATTCTGAGTTTGTTCCTGGGAAGACTGGGATGTAAACCACTGGTTTTTCAATGGTTTCCTTGGCTTTGATGACTGCGTCAGAAGCGACAGCTGGCACTTCTGCCAGTTCTTTAGCTTGAGCAAATTCAGTAGGGTAAACTTCTTCCAATTTTCCTTGAAAGGCACTGTCAAGTTTCTGTCCATCTAGCTTCACACTGTTGACAAGGAGTGTAAAGTCTGCTTTCGTTTGTCCAATCTTCTCTACTCCAGCGATTTCTTCAGGAGATGTGAAGACAAATCCACCCAATTGAGCTGTTAAAGAACTTTCAAGTTCAGGCAAGGTCACCTCTGCACCAATATGGTTCCCAAAAGTAGCAAGAGCCAAGCTTTCAAGGACACCGCCATATTTAACAGCTGATGCAGATGTTACTTTGTGATCAGCTTGGATGGCTTCAAATTGAGCAAAGTTAGACTTAATCAAGTCAAAATCAATCTCTGCAGCAAGAGCTTGACCTGGGATGTAGTAGATATTTTCACCAGCAGTCTTGAACTCAGGAGAGAGCACCTTACGGCTATCTGCCGTCGTCACCCCAAAGGCAACCAATGTTGGTGGTACCGTCAATTCTTCAAAAGTACCAGACATAGAGTCCTTACCACCGATAGATGGCAAGCCAAGTTGGATTTGTGCTTCGATAGAGCCTAGAAGAGCTGCTACTGGCTGACCGAAACGCTCTGCTTGCTTGTCCATCCGCTCGAAGTACTCTTGGTAAGAGAAACGAGCCTTAGACCAGTTGGCACCAGCAGCCACCAAACGAGCTGTCGCTTCGATAACCGCATAAGCAGCACCGTGGTATGGAGACCATTCTGCTAGATAAGGGTTGAATCCTTGCGCCATAACAGACGCAGTATGAGTCACTCCGTGTTGAACTGGCAATTTCTGCACAGATGCCTCAGTTGGAGTGAGTTGGTAACGACCACCAAGTGGGTGATTGACCGTTGAACGACCAACCGAGCAATCAAAGATGGTCTGCAAACCTTTTTGACTCGCATGGTTGAGATCAGATAGAACCGCAAGGGTATTAGCTTCTAGTGTGTCAGCAGATGTTTGACGTTCTTCTGGAAGTTCGATATCCTTGTCCACAACCTTAGCATCTACGACCACACGCACACCGTTTGTATCAAGGAAACGGCGTTCCAAGTCGACAATTGTTTCACCATTCCAGTGCATAACAAGATTTGGTTTTTCAGTCACTGTTGCCACAACAACAGCGTCAATATTTTCTTTATTACATTCAGCAACGAAGGCATCTACGTCCTCAGGACGCACCACAACTGCCATCCGTTCTTGTGATTCAGAAATGGCAATTTCTGTACCGTTCAAACCTTGGTATTTAAGAGGAACCTTGTTGAGGTCGATTTCAAGACCATCTGCCAATTCACCGATAGCCACACAGACACCACCTGCTCCAAAGTCATTGGACTTCTTGATGAGACGAGTGACATCGCCATTACGGAAAAGGCGTTGGATCTTGCGCTCTTCGATGGCATTCCCTTTTTGAACCTCAGCACCGGCAGTCTCTACAGACTCAACTGTTTGAACCTTAGAAGACCCTGTCGCACCACCAACACCATCACGCCCAGTCTTGCCACCTAGCAAGATAATCACATCATCCGCTTCAGGTTTTTCACGGACTACATTTTCCTTAGGAGCAGCACCAACAACGGCACCTAGCTCCATGCGTTTAGCTACAAAACCTGGGTGGAAGTATTCACGAACGTAAGTCGTTGCCAGACCAATTTGGTTACCATACGAAGAATAACCGTGAGCCGCTGTTTTCGAAATGACTTGTTGTGGCAATTTCCCAGCGCGCGTTTCTGAAATCGGCGCTGTAATGTCACCAGCACCTGAAATACGCATAGCTTGGTAAACGTAGGAACGTCCTGACAACGGGTCACGAATGGCGCCACCGATACAAGTAGCCGCTCCACCAAATGGCTCAATTTCCGTTGGGTGGTTGTGGGTTTCGTTTTTGAACATAAGGAGCCAAGGTTCCTTGACACCATCAACGTCCACTTCGATTTCAACCGAGCATGCATTGATTTCGTCAGACACTTCCATATCGTCCAAACGACCATTAGCACGCTCATAACGACCGAAAATAGTCGCCATATCCATCAAGGTTTGTGGCTTTTCAGAACGACCTAATTCCTCGCGCATAGCGATATATTTATCATAAGTCGCTTGCAATTGCTTTTGGAATTTAGAAGCTGAGAAATCAATCTGTTTCAACTCCGTCTCAAAAGTCGTGTGACGGCAGTGGTCAGACCAGTAAGTGTCCAAAACCTTGAGCTCCGTCTCAGTCGGCACGCGCCCGATTGACTTGAAGTAGTCTTGGATAAAGAGCAAATCATCCACTTCCATGGCCATCCCTTGCTCGGCCTTGTAGCGGGCAAAGTCTTCTGCCGTATAGCTTTCAAAGAAAGTCAATTCTGGAATAGTCTTGTCTGACTCTGAAAATTCCTGCTTGGCAATTCCTGTCGTGATGTCCTTGAAACGAGAATCAACTGGGTTGAGCAAGTAGTTCTTGACCGCTTCCAACTCAGTCGCATCAGTATCTTTATTAACCAAGTAAAGCTGGGCTGTGTTGACTGTCACATCACTCGAACTTCCCAGTAAAAGCAAGGCTTCCTGTGAAGAAGCTGCACGCTGGTCAAACTGTCCTGGCAAACTTTCAATGGCAAAGAAAGCATAGTTAGCAAGATCAGCCTGCACAGCCGCTTCATCCAAGACATGGTCTGTTACCTGCTCAGAGAAGATGTGCTTCTCTGCAGGTGCAAATAAGTCCTCTGCCAAGTCAAAGACATCATAAACTTGCACAATGCGAATACTTTTCAAAGTTGACAGTCCCAAGTTGTGCTGGAGCTCCCTTACCAAACTCTCTGACTTGACCTGAAAATCAGCCTTTTTCTCAACAAAAATACGTTTATCCATCAATTCTTATTCCTTTATTTCAGCTCTTGCAATGTTCCCAAACGACCTTGAAGGTGTTATTTTAAACCTTGCAACTTTTCCCAGACAATCTCGTAAACGTCTGTTAATTCTCCGAGACCTCTACGGAAAACATCCTTGTCCATGTGGTTGCCATCCGCATCCCACAAACGGCAGTTATCTGGTGAAAACTCGTCTGCCAAGATAATCTTGCCATCCTTGTCAAAACCGAACTCTAGCTTAAAGTCAATCAATTTGAGACCAATCTCAGCAAACCAATCCTTCAAGAGCTCATTGATACGACGGGTTTCTTCCTTCAAGTAAGCAATCTGCTGGTCATCCGCAATTTTTAGGAATTTCACATGCTCATCATTAATAAAGGGATCATCCAAATCATCATTTTTATAGTAAAATTCGACAATTGGAGTCTCAAATGCAATACCTTCTTCTACGCCAAAACGTTTTGAAAAGGAACCAGCCGTGTAGTTGCGGAGCACAACTTCCAAAGGAATAATCTCAACTTTTTTATTGAGCTGTTCCGTATCCGAAAGCTTCTCCACAAAGTGAGTCGCTACACCAGCCGCATTTAATTTCTCAAAAATAAAAGATGAAATCTGATTATTTAACACTCCCTTACCCGCAATCTGCTCCTTCTTGACACCGTTGAAGGCAGTTGCCTGGTCCTTGTAAGTTGAAATAATGAGATTTTCATCCTCAGTTGTATAGATATCCTTGGCTTTTCCCGAATAGATCAGTTGTTTTGACATTTTAAAGTTCGCCTTTCGTTTTACTTGAGCACATTCTACCACAAAAGCATGAAAAATTCAAGGTTTTTACGAATAAATAACGTTTTCCTATTTTAAGCGTAAAGAAAAACTGCAAGATGAACTCTTCTTACAGTTTTTCAATCAGTTATCTCGAAAAAAGACGAACATTATTCTCTGTTCAAAAATTGATCCCAATAATAGCGCAAATAGCTTTTCTTCCCTGTGATTAGCGTCAAACGCCCTTCTGAACCATAGCGAAGACTTTCTGCCTGTTCAGGAGTCAGACTGGTCTCCGCCTCTATTTTAAAGAAATTGCCCTTTTCAGTCTTGGTAGCTGTCGCATCAATACTTGTAATCGTAGAATCCAGGAAGATTTGATTCTTCGCATCATTAGTCGTAGTATAACGGACAGAGTCCCCAATCTTAACTCTAGCAACATCTTTTGAACTGAGATAGGCTGTGAGTTTGGTTTTGCCTTCTTTTTCCAAGGATGGATAGAGCTGGGCTAGCAGAGTTCCTTCTGCAACCATCGTAGATTCACTGGTCTCAGGATTAAGGTGAAGCACCCCATCCTCACTTGCTATAATTTTCCCCTTGTCCAGCAGACCTCCTTGGACTTTCTTACCCGACTCTGCCTCCAAAATTTTCTGATCCAAAAGGGTTAATTCCTGGCCGACTTTGACTAGGTGCTGAGACTTGAGGGATTCCAGTTGACTATCCAGTCCCGTTGCGTAGGCTTGTTGAGCTCCAGAACCCGCATACTGCACACGATAAGTAGCTAAACTAGACTCTAGCTGGGCAATTTGTGCATCCACCTGTGCAATAACTTGCGATTTAGCTTGCGAATCATCTCCAGCTTGGTTTTTATAAGTCTGATAAAATGAGTAGGCTGCATTTTGACTATCCAGTTGATCTCCTTTTTCAATCGCCGACTTAGCTGTTTTGTAATCTCGGATTTTATCCTCTGTTTGGCTGATAAGGTTGCCAATCTCAGCCTGACTCTGACTTGCGGCTGCATTTTGAGAAGAGATGCTGGCATTTTGTTGAGAAACATTGCTCCTAAGACTACTAGCTTGGCTGAGATAGTCTCGAAACATCTCCTGATATCCAAACTTATCCGCCTCTGGAAATTGATCACTCCCCTCTTTCAAACTGGATTGCAAATAACCCAACTGCTTTTTTTGATCCTTTAACATCTCCAATTGACTGGCGTATGCTTCAGCTTGAACAGCTTCCGCCCCCTGCTGGTACTCAACGAGTAAATCCCCCTGCTTGACCAGTTTATTTTCTTCCAGATAATTTGCCACAATCCGTTGATTGCTAGTCGACTGGATGTTGGCAATGATCCGACTAGGTTCGACAGTAGCTCTAGTAGACAAACTAATCTCTTTCTCAGCAAAGACTGCAAATCCAAACAGAAACACGAGCATAAGCGACATAGGTAAAATCACCCGACTGGAAAAATTATGGTAACGACGATGGTAAAACTCCGCACTTTCTAAAAATTCTGGTTTCATCTTCTCCTCTTTCTAGCTATTGACCAAATGGGCGTAAAATTCACCTCGGGCAAGCAAGTCTGCATGGTTGCCTTCTTCGACAATCTTGCCCTGATCCAAGACAACAACCTTCTCTGTTCGCTCAGCAATGGTCAAGCGGTGGGCGATGAAAATCAAGGTCTTATCTAAAGCCATGAGATTATCCACGATCCGCTTCTCTGTCAAAATATCCAAACTGCTAGTCGCCTCGTCCAAGATCAAGACAGGTGCATCCGTCAAGAGAGCACGCGCCAGAGCGATTCTCTGCCGTTGCCCACCAGAAATTCCAGCCCCATCCGAAGTCAATTCTGTCTGATAATTCAGAGGCATGCGCTCAATATCCTCCCGAATCTCTGCCAACTCGACTGCTCGTAAGATATCTTCCTGAGTCGTCCCCTCCTTGGCTCCAAGGAGAAGATTCTCCAAAATCGTTCCGTTAAAGACATAGGGCTGTTGAGGCAGGTAGTTGATATACTGGCGCAGGGCCTTTTTATCAATCTGATTAAGATTGACACCACCCAGACTAATCTCTCCCTGACTTGGGTCGTAAAAATTAACCATCATCTTGGCTAAGGTGGTCTTACCCGAACCTGAAATCCCCACAAAAGCCATCTTAGACCCTTGTGGAATGGTCAAATTGATATCCGATAAGACATCACGCCCATAGCCATACTTATAGTGAACTTGTTTAAAGATCATATCCCCTTTCATCATGCTCAAATCTTCGACTGTTTTCTGCTCCTCAAACTCCGAAGCTACTAGATAAACCTCATTTAAGCGATTATTGGCAACCTGCGCTGTCTGAAGTTTGGTTTGTAGGTTAATGATATTTTCCAAAGGATTGGTAAAGTAAACAAGCAAAGTATTATAGGTAATCAGCTGGCCCAAACTCATTTTCCCGTCCATAACAAGAATGGCTCCTAGCCAGAGAACGGCAACATTGAGCAGGAGCTGGGCAACTTTTTTCAGAGCCTTTTGCTGGCTTTCTGCCCGACTATAGGTAAAGGATTTTTTCAGATAAGCTACAAATTCCTTGTCAATCTTTTGATAGCGCGAACTTTCACTGGTCAAAGACTTAATGGTCTCAATACCGTTGATGTCCTCGATGATAGAGGAAGACAGAACCGCATTGGCTTCCATGGTATCCCGATTCATCTTTTCAAACGGCTTCATAAAGGCAAAGATAATCACTGTATAGATGGGAAGCGCAAGTAGACTAATGAAAAAGAGCGTCATATTTTGTGAAAACAAGACCAGCGAGATAATCAAAATCGTCGACACATCTAGGAAAATCGACAGAATGGTCGACGCCAGCGCATCGATGATACTATTGGCATCTGTAAAACGAGACACGATTTCTCCTGTCCTGCGTGTCGCAAAAAAGGACATTGGCAGGTGAAAAACATGCTTGATGTAGGACAAAATCACGTCAATCGATAAGCGTTGCCCAAGTATCAGTAGGAGATATTCCTGGGCATAAGACAAAATCTGCTGGAGGATATAGACGATGACCAGCCCAATAGAGATGATGCCCAGTGTCGAGCGCATCTGGTCTGGTACGTAACTATCAATGATGGACTGAAGATAGTAGGAACCCACGATATTGATCAAGGTCACCAAGAGTGTCGCTAGGACGATATTGGTAATCAAGCCCCGCTGTTTGAGCAAAATTGGCAAGAAGGATAGGAGCCCCTGTTTTTTCTCCTTATGGGGTTTATAGTCTGGAGACGGAGCCATAAAGAGACTGACTCCTGTCCATTCTTGCGCAAATCGCTCACGGGAAATCTTGGTCAGCTTGACACCAGGATCCGGATCAGCGATATGAATATGCTTTTTATCCTGACCTATCACCACATAGTAGTGGAGCAACTTCCCTTCCTTGAGCACATGAGCCACAAAAGGAAAGGTCAAATCTGGCAAATCAAAGAGCGTCATATCCGCCTTGATAGCCCGCGTCTCAAATCCAATCTCCTCTGCCACCTTTACAAGTCCCAAAGCGGTCGTCCCATCCATGGTCGTCTTGGCTAACTCTCGTAGATGAGCCAAGGAGTAATAACTACCGTAGTAACCAAAGACCATAGCCAAAGAAGCCACGCCACAATCCATCTGATCCACCTGGGGACGATAGTGCCTTTTCCTAAATTTCATATCTTCTCCTTTTTCTAACAATCTCTTTAAAAATTTGTAAGATTATTTTAACCAAATAAGGATAAAAACAGGAAAATATTCCTAAATAAACTATTTTTGCACCTAAAACGCACTTTAAAAAGCATAAACTATAATTTAAATGTAAAAAAGCAGAACAAAAGTTCTGCCTGTTTAAAGTAACCGTTAAAAAATGAATGCCTCGAAATAAACTATTCTGAAATGATATTTCTATAAAGTGAGCTAAATGTCATCAAGAATGATGAAATCTTAGGTAGATCAAAATATTCAAACTACGTAGGTAGATTTATTTTTTTTATATTAGCCACAATTCTAATCATTAGATAAGCTATAGAGCTAAACAATACAATAAACTCTGGTCAAGCTTTTTGTAGTAATTGAACGACTTTCATCTCAAACTCCAATCTGATGTTCCATCAATTCCCAATCTTACTATCTGTTGTTTTGTACTTGTATCCTCCATAAAACAAACCAAGCAGAATGGGATAGGTTTCTGGATAAAACAGAGTATTGATCGGATTTTTCAAAATCAAATACGTTGCGATATAAAGAATAATCGATACGACAAAATACCCCTCAGCAAATCCTAATAAGATTTTTTTCATAGCAGACTCCTATTTACCTGAAAAGAGTGCTCGAGTTGTTAAAATAGCTCCACCTGTATATACAAAACCTTTTACAAAACCAACTGCCACAGGGATAAGAAGGGGAAAGGCTCCCCCTTGAATTTCCTGCAAGTCCGTATCAGTCATTGTTTCAAATTTTAAAATAGATTTTTCCATATCATCTCCTCCTTCTATTACCATCTACCCGTCACATAATTATAACCTGCAATTCCTGCTGCAGTAATTCCACCAGCAATTTTAGCTGCTGTCACAGGATTAGCAATCACCCAAGCTACAATCGGCCAAGCTCCCCCATTCACATCCGGCAACTCTTCTTCTGTAAGAGCTACAAAGTTCTGTTCCATTTTGTCAAAGTTTGTCATCTTTTTTCTCCTTTATTTTTATTTTTTTAGTTTACGGTTTCTAGGCTTTAAACCATTTTAAAAACCAGATTGGAAAAATAACTGAAATCATTTTTCTCTCCTTTCTTTTCTTCTCACTTATCTATTCGAGAAGTAATTTAAAATGAACAGGTAAATTTCATTTATTTTAAATACCATTTGATCAACCATGGCAATAAGATTGGTAAATACATCGCGTAATCTCCTTCCCTTTTTCCTTACCTATTTATTCGAAAAACAATTCGAAAATAAACAATTCATTCATTTTTATTTTAAAAACCACTTAATGAACCACGGATAAAAGCCAGTCACATACATAAATATTCCTCCTTTTTCTTTCTCATCTCTTTATTCGCAATTTCTACTAAAAGTTTCCCTTTTTCTGCAAATAAAAAACAACATGACTTGCATGTTGCTTTTGGCTATTTTTTATCTTTAATAATTGCTACTACATCCGCTACACTTTGAAGTTGATCGATTTCCTCATCAGTGATTTCGATACCAAATTCATCTTCTAGTGTCAAGACAAACTCCATCAAATCCACTGAGTCCGCATCTAGATCGTCTTTCAAACTTAAGGCCTCTGTTACGGCAAATTCTTCTCCCTGTCGCTCTTGGATAATGGTTACAATACGGTCAAAAATTTCTTTTTCTGTCATCTTTTTTATTCTCCTGAAAATTCACGCGCAGTCTGAGCAACTACGTCTGTTTCTAGCATGGTACGAATCTGACGAATCGTACTGTACACAGCCTTGGCATCACTTGAGCCATGAGTTTTTACAACTGGCGCCTTAACACCAAACAAAACTGCTCCTCCAACATCTGAATAGTTGAGCTGTGTCTTCAACCCCTTAAGACTATCCTTGAGAAGTAGAGCACCTAGCTTCGCTCGAAGACCACCACCTGTAATAGCTGTCTTGAGCAAACCCATAATTCCCATGGCTGTCCCTTCAATGGATTTGAGAACAGCGTTTCCCGTGAAACCATCTGTTACGACAACATCCGCAACGCCATTCATCAGATCACGTGCTTCCACGTTTCCGACAAAGTTCAAACTTTCATCAGCTACTAGCAAGTCGTATGTTTCCTTACGAAGCGGATCTCCCTTGCTGCTTTCTGTTCCATTGTTGAGCAAACCAACACGTGGTTTCGAAATCCCACGAACATTTTTAGCATAAAAGGAGCCTAGAACAGCGTATTGGTGGAGGTGCTGGGCTGTATTTTCTGCATTGGCACCGAGATCTAGCATATCAAAGCCTTTTCCATCGATGGTCGGCAAGGTAGACATGAGTCCTGGACGATCGATATTCTTGATACGACCCACAATGAAGAATCCTGCTGCCAACAAGGCACCTGTGTTCCCAGCTGAGAGGACAGCGTCTGCTTCTCCCTCCTTGACTGCCTTGGCTGCTAATACCATGCTGGCATTTTTCTTCTTACGGATAGCTTTTGTCGGCTCATCGTCTGAGTTAATTTTCTCATCCGTATGGATAATGCTGACACGCTCTGTGGCTGTTAGATATTGCTTGATTTTGCTTTCATCTCCATAGAGTTGAACCTCAATATCTGAAAAGTCAGCAAGGGCTTGATTGACACCCTCAACGATGGCTTGAGGTGCGTAATCGCCTCCCATAGCATCTACTGCGATTTTTTTCATTTGTCTTCCTCTTTTAGTAATTGTCCCCAGTCTGCTAGGGAATCAATAAATTTCTTTGATTTTAGGTGAATCCCAACGTACTCTTCGTAGAGTTGATCCATAAATTGGCGTAGCTCTTTCTTGATTTCGGCCTTAAGCGAAATAGTCTCCAAGGTTTCAAAATCAATGGCTTGAAATTGATTGAGCAGATAAGGGATGTTGGGATTTAGATGACAACGTTTCTCGTCCTCATGGTAATGGTCTGGACATAGGCAGGCTCCATATTTGAAAGAAAAGTCAAAGGCCTGACCGACCCGATGGCAAAAGACACACTCATTAAAATTGAGGCTGATTCCAAATCGAGTCAAGATTTGAATTTCAAAAATATTGGTCAAAACCTGATAATCTATGCCTGCTTCCATCAACTCCAGAGTCTTTCTCAAGAAAGCAAACAAGGGAGCATCCTGCTGATTATCCTGCAAACTAGCATCTGCAAGGGCAGCCACATAGGTAGCATAGGCCATGACAAAAAGATCACTATTAATCTTGGGAAAGGTCATCACCTCATGGTAGTCCTCGATGTAGCTAAGGCCGTCATCATTGATTCGTAAGAGAAACCGTGCCAACACCAAGGGCTGAATAACAGGAGCTAGTTTGGATTGACCAGCGTGTTTGACGAAAAACATGCGCTTGCCCGCCTGCTCGGTAAAAATTTTGACCAGCTTGTCATCCTCACGAAAGTTACGATTGTAGAGCACCAAGCCTTGACTCGTGATAGACTGGATCATGCTTCTCTCATATACTCCTCAAGTCGTTTCATGGCCTCTATGATCGTTTCCATGCTGGCTGCATAAGACAGACGCACATAGCCTTCTCCGTAACGTCCAAAGGCTGCACCAGGGATAAAGGCAACGGCCTTCTTATAGGCAAAATCCTTCAGAAAAGCAAAGGAATCTTGATTGTAGCCCGCTGGAATCTTAGCAAAGATATAGAAGGCACCGTCTGGTTTGATAATTTCAAAACCAAGAGCAGTCATCTTTTCGATGATATAATCACGACGCTGGATGTATTCCTTCTTCATAGGCTCTGCGTCGTTTTTACCAGCGGTCAAAGCCTCCACCGCAGCATGCTGAGCCATCGTATTTGCAGCAGTAACCAAATACTGGTGACTCTTGATTAACTGAGCTGTGAAAGCTGCAGGAGCAAAGATGAAGCCTAAACGCCAACCTGTCATGGCATGAGACTTAGATAAGCCATTGATAATAATAGCCTGGTCTCTCAGCATAGTTCCCAGAGACACATGAGCTTCCCCTGTATAGGTTAATTCTGAGTAGACCTCATCACAGATCACAAAAATCTCATACTTGCGTAAAACGTCTGCCAAGGCTTCCAACTGCTCCCGACTATAGGTAATTCCTGTCGGATTGGCTGGATAGTTGAGAATAACTGCTTTGAGCTTGTCCCCTTGCTCCAAAATGGCCTTTTCCAACATCTCAGGGGTCAAAACAAAACCATTTTCAGTTGTATCAATCTCGACAATCTCTGCCCCAACTAGATTGACAATCGGCTCATATCCTGGATAGGCAGGAGCTGGCAAGAGAACCTTGTCTCCTTCTTCTAAGATAGCTGTCAAAGTAGCAGATAAGGCCTCTGTCGCCCCAATTGTAACCAAGATTTCATTTTCAGGAGCATAGTCCAGTTGGTATTTTTCCTTAACAAAGTCACTAGCCGCCTGACGTAGAGTCAGCAGACCACTCATCCCAGTATAGTAGGATTGGTTCTGGTCAATGGCTCGCTTGGCTGCCTCCTTGATATGATCTGGTGTTGTAAAATCAGGTTCCCCCAAGGTCAAACGCAAGACCCCAGGAATCTCTGAAATAGCCTGGTCAAACTGGCGAATCAACGAAACTTGAATCTTGTCTAACTGTTTATTAAAGCGCTTGGTTAAGTCCATAGATATCCCCCTTGCTTACAGAACATAGTACTATTATACTACAAAAGCTCCCTGACCGCAAAATCCATCTGAAACCCGCATTTTTCACTTTCTGTTTTACTTTTCTTCTCGACAGGAGTATAATAATAAATGCTTATTTTCGGAGGTTTATATGTCATTTTTATCAAAAAATGGAGCAGGCATCTTTGCCTGCCTTCTCATTTCTATCGTATCTTGGTACTTAGGAGGATTCTTTCCTGTCATTGGCGCACCCGTTTTTGCCATTTTCATAGGAATGCTCCTAAATCCCTTTCTCTCATCCTATAAACAACTGGATGCTGGATTGACCTTTAGTTCTAAAAAATTACTCCAATATGCCGTTGTCTTGCTTGGTTTTGGTCTCAATATCTCGCAAGTCTTCGCAGTTGGGCAATCTTCACTCCCTGTTATCCTCTCCACCATTTCAATAGCCCTGATTATTGCCTACCTCTTCCAGCGCTTCTTTGCACTGGATACAAAACTGGCTATCTTGGTTGGAGTGGGATCTTCTATCTGTGGTGGCTCTGCCATTGCTGCGACAGCACCCGTTATCCATGCCAAGGAAAAAGAAGTTGCCCAAGCCATTTCCGTTATCTTTTTCTTCAATGTCTTGGCTGCGCTCATCTTTCCAACCCTAGGAACCTGGCTTCACCTATCCAATGATGGCTTCGCCCTCTTTGCAGGAACTGCGGTCAATGACACTTCCTCTGTAACGGCTACCGCCAGCTCCTGGGACAGTCTTTACCAGACCAATACCCTCGAATCGGCAACCATTGTTAAACTCACGCGCACCTTAGCGATTATTCCCATCACGCTCTTTCTCTCCTATTGGCAAAGCCGCCAACAAAAAAATAAACAAGGCGTACAACTGAAAAAAGTTTTCCCACTTTTTATCCTTTATTTTATCCTGGCCTCTCTCTTAACGACTCTCCTTACCTCTCTCGGTGTGTCTAGTAGCTTCTTTACCCCTCTCAAACAACTCTCCAAATTCCTCATTATCATGGCCATGAGTGCTATCGGTCTCAAAACCAATCTAGTAGCCATGGTCAGATCCAGCGGTAAATCCATTCTTCTTGGAGCCCTTTGCTGGATTGCCATCATCCTCACCAGTCTTGGCATGCAAGCATTGATTGGTACTTTATAATACAAAAAGGTAGCCCATGGCTACCTTTTTATTGCTCAAGAATTAAGCGAGTATGTTCTCTCTTAATACAGCGATTCATCACGATGTCATCGCATCCTCCAGCACGCAAGATATCTTCCGCTTCTAGATTTTCAAGTCCCAGTTGTGCCCAAAAAATCTTGGCATCCGCCTTGAGAAAGTCTCGTGCTACATCAGGTAAAAACTCGCTACGTCTGTAAACATTGACAATATCCACAGGAAAAGGAATCTCAGCTAGACTCGCATAAGCCTTCTCTCCCAAAATTTCCCCACCTGCAGCCTTGGGATTAACTGGAATGATTTTATAGCCCCGAGCCTGCATTTCCTTAGTCACTCGATTGCTAGTTGTTTCTTCACGATCGGATAAACCCACTACCGCTAACGTTTTACTGGTTGCCAGATACTGACGGATCACACCATCACTTGGATTGATAAATTCTTGACTCATAGAATTCCTCCTTTTTTCTCAGTATAGCACATTTTGAAAAGGCTTGCAGATTTTGACTACAAAAATCTCCTAGCAAGAAAAGAAACCTGCTAGGAGTTCTGTCTACTTCAAGTGAAAGATTAAATCTTTTTCTCAATACAAAATAGGGGAGAAAGAGGACGTTTTTCGTGGATACGGACAATAGCATCGCCCAGAAGATGAGCAATCGAAATTTGTTCAATCTTATCAATCAAACGCTCTTCTGGTAGGTAGATAGTATCCAAAACAACCAATTTCTTAATAGCTGATTTTTGGATATTGTCCATAGCTGGCCCAGAAAGAACTGGGTGCGTACAGCTTGCGTAAACTTCAACAGCACCTGCTTCAGCAAGAGCATCTGCCGCATGACAAATAGTTCCAGCTGTATCGATCATATCGTCAATCAAGATACAAGTCTTACCTTCTACCTTACCAATGATGTTCATCACTTCACTGGTATTCATCTTGTCTACACTACGGCGTTTGTCAATAATCGCAATCGGAGTTTTCAAAAACTCTGCCAATTTACGAGCACGAGTCACCCCACCATGGTCTGGGCTGACAACCACGTAGTCAGAGCCAACCATGCCACGACGTTCAAAATAGTCCGCAATCAATGGAGCACCCATCAAGTGATCTACGGGAATATCAAAGAATCCCTGAATCTGTGCAGCGTGCAAATCAATCGTCAACAAACGATCTACCCCAGCAACTTCTAGCATGTTTGCAACGAGTTTTGCTGTGATTGGCTCACGCGCGCGAGCTTTTCTATCCTGACGTGCATAGCCATAGTAAGGCATGACAACGTTGACAGATTCTGCACTAGCACGCTTCAATGCGTCCACCATAATCAAAATTTCAAGTAAATTATCATTTACAGGTGAACTAGTTGATTGTAGGATAAAGACGTGTTTTCCACGGATTGATTCCTCAATGTTGACCTGAATCTCCCCATCTGAAAATTGGCGAACAGTCGATTTCCCCAACTCTATCCCAATTTCTTGCGCCACACGCTCTGCCAATTCTCTATTAGAAGAAAGGGCAAACAGCTTTAAATCAGAAAAAGACATGATTTCCTCCGGTATTTATGTATCACTTGTTTTTACACAACATTTTCCATCTACCATTGTAGCGCTTTTTCCTTTATTTTTCAATCAAAAATAAAACAAGAGTAAACATTTATACCCTTGTTTTATACTATTTTATATTGGCCATATTAAAACTAAAAATCCTACATTTTAACAATCGATTTTATGCTAGGATGAGATTTTTTCGAGACAAAGTTAGTATACTTCTCTCATACTTCCTGTATCCACATCATAGACAGCACCTGAAATAACCACATCATCAGGAATCAGTGGAGATTCTCGAAGCAATTGCATATCCTCTCTCACACTCTCTTCAACATCCTGGAATGGTAAAAAATCTTGATCAGACACATCAACCCCGAGCTCGTTTTTCAAATGTTCATGAAAACTTTCATTTTGAAAGGTTTGAGCTCCACAGTCTGTATGGTGAAGCACCACGATTTCTCTTGTCCCCATTTGTTGCTGGGAAATCACTAGTGAACGAATCATGTCCTCAGTTACTCGACCACCCGCATTCCGCAAGATATGAGCATCCCCAAGGGCCAAACCAAGAGCATGGGCAACGTGTAGACGCGAGTCCATGCAGGTCACGATAGCTACTCTGGTTTTGGGTTTAAGTGGCAAATTTAACTGCCCATGTAGGGCAACATAAGCCTGATTGGCTTGCATAAACTGTTCAAAATACGACACGATTCCCTCCTCAAAAATTTGACAATCAAATATTTCTCCTATCTTATCATTTTTAAGAGGATTTGTCACGGATTATGCAAAGACCTTCTTCAAAACTTCCTGAATCGTTGTCACACCAATGACTTCAATTTCCTTGGGTGGAGTGATTCCTGTCAAGGAATTCTTGGGTACATAAATCTTGGTAAAGCCCAATTTTGCCGCTTCATTGATACGTTGTTCGATACGATTCACGCGTCGAATTTCTCCGGTCAAGCCCAGTTCACCCACAAAACATTCCTGAGGATTGGTAGGCTTGTCCTTGTAACTAGAGGCAATAGCCACTGCAACGGCTAAGTCAATGGCAGGCTCATCCAATTTTACACCACCAGCAGATTTGAGATAGGCATCCTGGTTTTGCAAAAGAAGCCCTGCTCGTTTTTCCAAAACAGCCATAATCAGACTTGCACGATTGAAATCAAGTCCTGTCGTCGTGCGCTTAGCATTCCCAAACATAGTCGGTGTCACCAAGGCTTGCACTTCCGCCAAAATCGGACGTGTCCCTTCCATAGTTACCACGATTGACGAACCAGTTGCTCCATCCAAACGCTCTTCTAGAAAAACTTGACTCGGATTGAGCACCTCAACCAATCCACCTGACTGCATCTCAAAGATGCCGATCTCATTAGTGGAACCAAAACGGTTTTTGACTGCTCTCAAGATACGGAAGGTATGGTGGCGTTCCCCTTCAAAGTAAAGCACCGTATCTACCATATGCTCCAACATACGCGGGCCGGCCAGAGTACCTTCCTTGGTCACATGCCCTACGATAAAGATGGCAATGTTATTAGTCTTGGCCAGCTGCATGAGCTCAGCTGTCACCTCACGCACCTGAGAAACAGACCCTTGTACCCCTGAAAGCTCAGGAGACATAATCGTCTGGATAGAGTCAATAATGAGAAAGTCTGGTTGGATGCGCTCCACCTCTGCACGAACACTCTGCATATTGGTCTCTGCATAGAGATAAAACTCGCTATCAATATCCCCCAAGCGCTCTGCACGGAGTTTAATCTGCTGGGCAGATTCCTCCCCACTGACATAGAGAACCGTACCAACTTGAGATAACTGGGTTGAAACTTGTAGGAGAAGAGTTGATTTTCCGATTCCAGGATCTCCCCCAATTAGGACGAGACTTCCTGGAACCACTCCGCCTCCAAGTACACGGTTGAATTCCTCCATCTCCGTCTTGGTTCGATTGACATTGATGGAAGTCACCTCAGCCAGTTTCATAGGCTTGGTTTTCTCACCTGCCAAGGACACACGCGCATTCTTGACCTCTGCAATCTCTACCTCTTCTACAAAAGAAGACCAAGACCCACAGTTTGGACAGCGTCCTAAATACTTAGGTGAGTTGTACTCACAATTTTGACATACAAATGTCGCTTTTTTCTTTGCGATGATAAACCTCTTTCTAAATCTCTACCTCACACTCGATCACTTGGCAAAAATCAATCTTCTCGTCTGGTACAAATTGGCGCATGAGCATTCCGTGAGTTACAATGATAATAGTTTTATAATTTTTATATTTTTCCAAAGCTTTTAAAAAACGATGACGCATCTCTAGATCTGTTTCATAGCGATAAGGAGAATCTTCAGATAAACCTCCTTGATGTTTTAGATAATATTCATGAGCTACCAATACACTAGTTAAATCAGAGTTAGTGCCATCTAAGTCTGGACGCCACTCATGAAAAAACGGCTCCACAAATAAGTCCAATCCTGTTTCAACTGCTATATAATGGGCTGTTTCTAAAGCCCTCGTCACAGACGATGAAATAATAATCTCTGCCTTTCCAAAACATGTAGTTTTAGCAACTTCTTTTGCCAGACTGCGACCTTTTCCTGTCAATGGTGCTAAATCACGACCAAAACCACTATATAGTTGCGAATTTTCAAGTTTATCAAGCATACTATAATCTGGTTCCCCGTGACGTACAAAGATAATCTTCATCTTAGTGTCCAGTCGATCCAAATCCACCAGTCCGCACGCCAGCTGCTTCATCTCCATCCGCGATTAAAAATGGTGCAAAGACAGCCTGAACTACACGTTCTCCAACTTCAAGAACAACTTCTTGATCTGTGATATTCTTCATCTGAGCAAAGATATGCCCCTCATTCCCAGGATTACCATAATAGTCTCCATCAATAACGCCAACAGAGTTGATCAAGACCAAACCTTTTTTACGAGGATTTGATGAACGGTCATAAAGATAGAGCACCTCAGTCGGCTGCATATAAGCCTTAACACCCGTTGGGACGAGAACAATCTCTCCTGGAGCGATAACCGTACGCACCGCAACCTTTAAGTCGTAGCCAGCTGCATGCGCTGTCTCACGTTTAGGTAACAAAGTTTCATCTGTAAAACTAGAAACTAATTCAAAACCACGAATTTTCATATTATTCCTCTTTTTAATTTAATCTTTTATTCTAGGCTATTTTATCTTATTTATTCGAAAAAAGCACGAAAAAAGAGCACACAATTCACATCGCTTAGGGCTGCTGGATTCCTCCCCTGACCCGCTTCACGCAGAACTGTTGCTCCACTAGTTATTATACCACATTCCCCTCTATTTTTAAAGAGAAATTATTTTTTACGTCGATTTCGGAAAAAGTCCTGCATAATCGCTGCACAGTCATCTTCCAAAATTCCCGTTTCTACCTCTACACGATGATTGAGACGCTCATCTGTCAAAATGTCGTACAAGCTCCCAGCTGCACCAAATTTCTGGTTTTTAGCCCCGTAAACTACGTTTGGAATACGGGCAAGCCCAATCGCACCACTACACATAACACAAGGCTCAATGGTCACAAAAAGCGTACAATCAAGCAGTCGCCAACTCTCTTCACTCACATTCGCATTCTCTATAGCCATGATTTCTGCATGCATGACCGCCCGTTGCAACTCCTCGCGCGCATTATGCCCCCTACCAATGATTTCTCCATCCTTGACAATCACACAACCAATTGGAATTTCATCGTGTTCTAAGGCAATCTCAGCCTCTCTCAAAGCCTCTCTCATAAAGGCTTCTTTTTCTTCAACTGTATAATTCATCGTTCTTCTCTTTTCCTACTTGTCGATTTTATTATTATATCATGATTCTCAACACAAAAAAAGCCACCGAATTCGGTGACTTAATAGGGAGATTATTATGAAAAAGAAAAGTTTAGGATATTTGTTACAACAAGTTAGGAGGTCTTCCTGTAACTGTCTATAGTATACCCAACCTGTCTTAAACTAATCTTAAAAATCTCCTATGACCAAACACTTTCTAAAATATTAGTTTGTTCACGACCAGGTCCTACTGAGAAAGTTGAGATACGAACACCAACCAACTCGCTTACACGACGAACATAGTTGCGTGCATTCTCAGGAAGGTCTTCCAAATTACGGACTCCAGTGATGTCTTCTGACCAACCTGGCAATTCCTCGTAGATTGGCTTACAACGTTTCAACTGCTCAAGACTAGCAGGATAGTAATCAATACGTTGACCATCAAGATCATAGGCGACACAGATTTTCACAGTATCCAAACCACTCAAAACATCTATAGAGTTCAATGAAAGATTGGTAATCCCAGATACACGGCGGCTGTGACGCATCACAACTGAGTCAAACCAACCCACACGACGTGGACGACCAGTTGTTGTACCATATTCATGACCTACTTCACGGATGCGATCTCCCACTTCATCAAATAATTCAGTTGGGAACGGTCCATCTCCTACACGACTTGTGTAGGCTTTACAGACACCTACAACCTTGTCAATCTTACTTGGACCAACACCAGACCCAATCGTCACACCACCAGCGACAGGGTTTGAAGAAGTAACAAATGGATAAGTCCCTTGATCAATGTCCAACATGACACCTTGCGCACCTTCAAACAGTACACGTTTGCCATTATCAAGCGCATCGTTCAAGATAACAGATGTATCTGTCACATACTGCTTGATTTGTTGGCCATACTCGTAGTACTCTTCAAAAATATCATCAATTGAAATAGGAGTACTGTCATATAATTTTTCAAACAGACGATTCTTCTCCGTAAGATTGCGTTCCAAACGCTCACGAAAAATTTCTTTATCCAAAAGATCTGCAATACGAATTCCAACACGAGCAGCTTTATCCATATAGGCTGGACCGATTCCCTTGATTGTAGTACCAATTTTATTGTCGCCCTTAGCTTCCTCTTGCAAACGGTCTAATTCAATGTGATATGGTAAAATGACATGCGCACGATCCGAAATGCGCAAATTATCTGTTGTCACACCTTCTTCATGAAGATAAGTCAACTCTTTTACTAGAGATTTAGGGTTTACAACCATCCCATTCCCAATAACAGAGATTTTTTCAGGAAAGAAAATTCCAGATGGAATCAAGTGCAACTTAAATTTCTTACCATCAATCACAATCGTGTGACCAGCATTATCACCACCTTGATAACGAGCAATTACCTCTGCATTAGCTGAAAGAAAATCTGTAATTTTCCCTTTACCTTCATCACCCCACTGGGTACCTACAACAACAACTGAAGTCATAATAAAATTCGTCTGAGCTACTAGTAGCTCGTCCTTTCTCATATACATGGCAGGAATTTCACCCGCAATTATATCTTACAATTTATTATAAGAAAAAAACACTATTTTATCAAGAAGAAACAGTAGAAAAGATTTGGAAATTCTTTCATTTCTAAATATAAAAACCTTTGATTATAAGCTAATTCTATATTTTTTAAAATATATCTACAACAATCGTTCGTAATTATGATATAGATACTTCCTATTGGATGAGAGTTGTACCACCTTGCAGTAATTTATCTAGATATAGACGATAAGCTGTTCTAAAGTGATATAGAGAAAAGTCCCTATCACTTTTAATTTTAAATCGGATTAAGTAATATAGTAAAAAACGGAGATGAAGTGATTCCCACTCTGAACAACTCTGGCCTAAAGAGGCATATTCTTGTTCAACTAGTTTCAAAAAGACGAATGCTCGATCATAAAATTTCTGAAGCATATAAAAATTCCCTTTCTTATTAGTAACACTAGTCTAACAAAAAAAGGAACTAAAAAAGCTTCAAATTCTATAAAAGAAGAATTTAAAGCTAAACGAACTAAAAATAAAATAAAGAGGTAATTACAGATTTAAAAATTAAAATTTGAAATTTCAACAGTCCACTATATTTATAAATAAAAAAACGCTCAGTTGAACGTTTCGATTTATACTCCGCCAGTAGGACTCGAACCTACGACATCATGATTAACAGTCATGCGCTACTACCAACTGAGCTATGGCGGATAAAAGCTAAGCGACTTCCATATCTCACAGGGGGCAACCCCCAACTACTTCCGGCGTTCTAGGGCTTAACTGCTGTGTTCGGCATGGGTACAGGTGTATCTCCTAGGCTATCGTCACTTAACTCTGAGTAATACCTACTCAAAATTGAATATCTATCAAATACCAAGAAAACCGTCCACTTTCATATTCTCAGTTACTTTGGATAAGTCCTCGAGCTATTAGTATTAGTCCGCTACATGTGTCGCCACACTTCCACTTCTAACCTATCTACCTGATCATCTCTCAGGGCTCTTACTGATATAAAATCATGGGAAATCTCATCTTGAGGTGGGTTTCACACTTAGATGCTTTCAGCGTTTATCCCTTCCCTACATAGCTACCCAGCGATGCCTTTGGCAAGACAACTGGTACACCAGCGGTAAGTCCACTCTGGTCCTCTCGTACTAGGAGCAGATCCTCTCAAATTTCCTACGCCCGCGACGGATAGGGACCGAACTGTCTCACGACGTTCTGAACCCAGCTCGCGTGCCGCTTTAATGGGCGAACAGCCCAACCCTTGGGACCGACTACAGCCCCAGGATGCGACGAGCCGACATCGAGGTGCCAAACCTCCCCGTCGATGTGAACTCTTGGGGGAGATAAGCCTGTTATCCCCAGGGTAGCTTTTATCCGTTGAGCGATGGCCCTTCCATACGGAACCACCGGATCACTAAGCCCGACTTTCGTCCCTGCTCGAGTTGTAGCTCTCGCAGTCAAGCTCCCTTATACCTTTACACTCTGCGAATGATTTCCAACCATTCTGAGGGAACCTTTGGGCGCCTCCGTTACCTTTTAGGAGGCGACCGCCCCAGTCAAACTGCCCGTCAGACACTGTCTCCGATAGGGATAACCTATCCGGGTTAGAGTGGCCATAACACAAGGGTAGTATCCCAACAACGTCTCCTTCGAAACTGGCGTCCCGATCTCATAGACTCCTACCTATCCTGTACATGTGGTACAGACACTCAATATCAAACTGCAGTAAAGCTCCATGGGGTCTTTCCGTCCTGTCGCGGGTAACCTGCATCTTCACAGGTACTAAAATTTCACCGAGTCTCTCGTTGAGACAGTGCCCAAATCATTACGCCTTTCGTGCGGGTCGGAACTTACCCGACAAGGAATTTCGCTACCTTAGGACCGTTATAGTTACGGCCGCCGTTTACTGGGGCTTCAATTCATACCTTCGGATTACTCCTAAGCACTCCTCTTAACCTTCCAGCACCGGGCAGGCGTCACCCCCTATACATCATCTTACGATTTAGCAGAGAGCTGTGTTTTTGATAAACAGTTGCTTGGGCCTATTCACTGCGGCTGACATAAAATCAGCACCCCTTCTCCCGAAGTTACGGGGTCATTTTGCCGAGTTCCTTAACGAGAGTTCTCTCGCTCACCTGAGGCTACTCGCCTCGACTACCTGTGTCGGTTTGCGGTACGGGTAGAGTATGTTTAAACGCTAGAAGCTTTTCTTGGCAGTGTGACGTCACTAACTTCGCTACTAAACTTCGCTCCCCATCACAGCTCAATGTTATAGATATAAGCATTTGACTCATATCACACCTCACTGCTTAGACAGACTCTTCCATTCGTCTGCTTTAGTTAGCCTACTGCGTCCCTCCATCACTACATACTCTAGTACAGGAATATCAACCTGTTGTCCATCGGATACACCTTTCGGTCTCTCCTTAGGTCCCGACTAACCCAGGGCGGACGAGCCTTCCCCTGGAAACCTTAGTCTTACGGTGGACAGGATTCTCACCTGTCTTTCGCTACTCATACCGGCATTCTCACTTCTATGCGTTCCAGCACTCCTCACGGTATACCTTCTTCACACATAGAACGCTCTCCTACCATACCTATAAAGGTATCCACAGCTTCGGTAAATTGTTTTAGCCCCGGTACATTTTCGGCGCAGGGTCACTCGACTAGTGAGCTATTACGCACTCTTTGAATGAATAGCTGCTTCTAAGCTAACATCCTAGTTGTCTGTGCAACCCCACATCCTTTTCCACTTAACAATTATTTTGGGACCTTAGCTGGTGGTCTGGGCTGTTTCCCTTTCGACTACGGATCTTAGCACTCGCAGTCTGACTGCCGACCATAATTCATTGGCATTCGGAGTTTATCTGAGATTGGTAATCCGGGATGGACCCCTCACCCAAACAGTGCTCTACCTCCAAGAATCTTGATGTCGACGCTAGCCCTAAAGCTATTTCGGAGAGAACCAGCTATCTCCAAGTTCGTTTGGAATTTCTCCGCTACCCACAAGTCATCCAAGCACTTTTCAACGTGCCCTGGTTCGGTCCTCCAGTGCGTCTTACCGCACCTTCAACCTGCTCATGGGTAGGTCACATGGTTTCGGGTCTACGACATGATACTAATTCGCCCTATTCAGACTCGGTTTCCCTGCGGCTCCGTCTCTTCAACTTAACCTCGCATCATATCGTAACTCGCCGGTTCATTCTACAAAAGGCACGCTCTCACCCATTAACGGGCTCGAACTTGTTGTAGGCACACGGTTTCAGGTTCTATTTCACTCCCCTCCCGGGGTGCTTTTCACCTTTCCCTCACGGTACTGGTTCACTATCGGTCACTAGGGAGTATTTAGGGTTGGGAGATGGTCCTCCCAGATTCCGACGGGATTTCACGTGTCCCGCCGTACTCAGGATACTGCTAGGTACAAAGACTATTTTAAATACGAGGCTATTACTCTCTTTGGCTGATCTTCCCAAATCATTCTTCTATAATCTTTGAGTCCACATTGCAGTCCTACAACCCCGAAGAGTAAACTCTTCGGTTTGCCCTCCTGCCGTTTCGCTCGCCGCTACTAAGGCAATCGCTTTTGCTTTCTCTTCCTGCAGCTACTTAGATGTTTCAGTTCACTGCGTCTTCCTCCTCACATCCTTAACAGATGCGGGTAACAGGTAGTACCTGTTGGGTTCCCCCATTCGGAAATCCCTGGATCATCGCTTACTTACAGCTACCCAAGGCATATCGTCGTTTGTCACGTCCTTCTTCGGCTCCTAGTGCCAAGGCATCCACCGTGCGCCCTTATTAACTTAACCTTATTTTTTGACCTTTCAGTCATAAACTCTTTTAATACTACAGCGTTTCGGTTTATTTTCTTGTTACTATTTGATATAGATATTCAATTTTCAATGTGCATTACTTGGTGATCTCTCACCAATGGAGCCTAGCGGGATCGAACCGCTGACCTCCTGCGTGCAAAGCAGGCGCTCTCCCAGCTGAGCTAAGGCCCCACAAGACCTCTCAAGACTAAACAAGACCAATGTGCAGTTCCTTATCCTTAGAAAGGAGGTGATCCAGCCGCACCTTCCGATACGGCTACCTTGTTACGACTTCACCCCAATCATCTATCCCACCTTAGGCGGCTGGCTCCTAAAAGGTTACCTCACCGACTTCGGGTGTTACAAACTCTCGTGGTGTGACGGGCGGTGTGTACAAGGCCCGGGAACGTATTCACCGCGGCGTGCTGATCCGCGATTACTAGCGATTCCGACTTCATGTAGGCGAGTTGCAGCCTACAATCCGAACTGAGACTGGCTTTAAGAGATTAGCTTGCCGTCACCGGCTTGCGACTCGTTGTACCAGCCATTGTAGCACGTGTGTAGCCCAGGTCATAAGGGGCATGATGATTTGACGTCATCCCCACCTTCCTCCGGTTTATTACCGGCAGTCTCGCTAGAGTGCCCAACTGAATGATGGCAACTAACAATAGGGGTTGCGCTCGTTGCGGGACTTAACCCAACATCTCACGACACGAGCTGACGACAACCATGCACCACCTGTCACCTCTGTCCCGAAGGAAAACTCTATCTCTAGAGCGGTCAGAGGGATGTCAAGACCTGGTAAGGTTCTTCGCGTTGCTTCGAATTAAACCACATGCTCCACCGCTTGTGCGGGCCCCCGTCAATTCCTTTGAGTTTCAACCTTGCGGTCGTACTCCCCAGGCGGAGTGCTTAATGCGTTAGCTGCGGCACTAAACCCCGGAAAGGGTCTAACACCTAGCACTCATCGTTTACGGCGTGGACTACCAGGGTATCTAATCCTGTTTGCTCCCCACGCTTTCGAGCCTCAGCGTCAGTTACAAGCCAGAGAGCCGCTTTCGCCACCGGTGTTCCTCCATATATCTACGCATTTCACCGCTACACATGGAATTCCACTCTCCCCTCTTGCACTCAAGTTAAACAGTTTCCAAAGCGTACTATGGTTAAGCCACAGCCTTTAACTTCAGACTTATCTAACCGCCTGCGCTCGCTTTACGCCCAATAAATCCGGACAACGCTCGGGACCTACGTATTACCGCGGCTGCTGGCACGTAGTTAGCCGTCCCTTTCTGGTAAGATACCGTCACAGTGTGAACTTTCCACTCTCACACTCGTTCTTCTCTTACAACAGAGCTTTACGATCCGAAAACCTTCTTCACTCACGCGGCGTTGCTCGGTCAGACTTCCGTCCATTGCCGAAGATTCCCTACTGCTGCCTCCCGTAGGAGTCTGGGCCGTGTCTCAGTCCCAGTGTGGCCGATCACCCTCTCAGGTCGGCTATGTATCGTTGCCTTGGTGAGCCGTTACCTCACCAACTAGCTAATACAACGCAGGTCCATCTGGTAGTGATGCAATTGCACCTTTTAAGTAAATGTCATGCAACATCTACTCTTATGCGGTATTAGCTATCGTTTCCAATAGTTATCCCCCGCTACCAGGCAGGTTACCTACGCGTTACTCACCCGTTCGCAACTCATCCGCTCGGTGCAAGCACCAAGCTTCAGCGTTCTACTTGCATGTATTAGGCACGCCGCCAGCGTTCGTCCTGAGCCAGGATCAAACTCTCATTAAAAGTTTGAGTTCTCACTCATTTCTGTCACTGACAGATTTATTGTTTTTTCATTGTTCAGTACTATAACTTCAGTTATAGTGCCCTGCACATTGGTTCGTCTTGTTCAGTTTTCAAAGGTCTTTGTCACTCAATCTCTCTCAAGCGACAACTATATTAGTATATCACAGCTACCTGTCTCTGTCAACAGATTTTTTAAACTTTTTTCAAGTTTTTTTAACCGCAATACACCATAGTCCGTACGGGATTCGAACCCGTGTTACCGCCGTGAAAAGGCGGTGTCTTAACCCCTTGACCAACGGACCTGAGTTTTTCAACTCTTTCTATTATACCTACTTTTTTACCTTTGTCAAGGACTTTTTTCAGTGAAGTTAATTTTTTCTTTTCTTCACTAACTTAACCACTGCTTCTGTTCGTGCAGTGTGGGGAAACATATCGACCGACTGGATATACTGGAGATCATAGACTTTTACTAGTTTAACCAAATCTCGTGCCAAGGTCGAAACATTGCAAGAAACATAGACCATTTTATCTGGAACATAGGTCAGGATGGTATCCAACAGCTTATCATCTAAGCCTGTACGAGGAGGGTCAACTATCAAAGCATCCGCTCGGTAGCCATCACATTAGAACATAAAAAGAGAGGTTGAACCTCTCTAAATTTATTTTTCTTCACTCATTTTTGATTTTACTTCATCATAAGATAGTGCATGTGATTCCTCTTCTACGGTCTCAGGCATTTTACCTGTTTCGTAAAGAGATTTAATCTGTGTACTATCTAATGTTTCGTATTTCAACAATGCTTCTGCAATCAACTTATGAGTTTCACGATTTGATTGGATAATTTCAGCAGCTTTGTTTCGTGCTTCATTCAATAATGAACGAACTTCCTCATCAATCTCATAGGCTGTTTGTTCTGAAATTGATTTTTGAGGACTTTGTGCACCAAACATAGCATGATTTCCTTCGTATTGAACTGGGCCAAGTTTTTCACTCATACCATATTCAGTGACCATCGCACGCGCCATCTGTGTAGCTTGTTCAAAGTCATTGGAAGCTCCTGTAGTTTGGACATTAAAAATAATCTCTTCAGCTACACGACCACCCATCAAACCTGCCAATTGCTCTTTCATGTCTTCTTTAGATAGAAGCATTTGATCCTCTTTCGGAAGTGCAATCATGTAACCACCTGCACGTCCACGTGGTACAATGGTAACTTTATGAACAACACGGGCATTTGACAAGACTAAACCAACAATGGTATGTCCAGCCTCATGATAAGCAACCAATTCACGTTCTCTTTGTGATACTGTTTTATCTTTCTTAGATGGTCCAGCAATCACTCTGTCCTCTGCCTCATCAATATCTGAAGCATCAATGATTGATTTGTTGCGACGGGCTGCAACTAGGGCCGCTTCATTTAGAACATTTTCTAAGTCAGCTCCCACAAAACCTGGAGTTTGTTGGGCAACTAGTTTCAAATCAACATCGTCTGCCAAAGGTTTATTTTTAGCGTGAACTTTCAAGATTGCTTCACGACCTTTAACATCAGGGCGACCAACCAAGACTTTTCTATCGAAACGTCCTGGGCGGAGAAGAGCTGGATCTAGAACATCTGAACGGTTCGTCGCAGCGATAACGATGATTCCTTCATTTCCTTCAAAACCATCCATTTCAATCAAGAGTTGGTTCAAGGTTTGTTCACGTTCATCATTTCCTCCACCGAGGCCGACACCACGTTGGCGACCAACAGCATCAATTTCATCGATAAAGATGATAGCTGGTGCTGCTTTTTTGGCATCTTCAAAAAGAGAACGAACACGACTAGCTCCAACTCCGACAAACATTTCTACAAAGTCAGAACCTGAGATACTAAAGAATGGAACACCAGCTTCTCCGGCTACTGCCTTAGCAAGCAAAGTTTTACCTGTTCCCGGAGGTCCCTCCAAAAGAACTCCTGCAGGAATACGTGCACCAAGTTTGGTAAATCGTTTTGGATCTTTTAGGAATTCAACAACTTCTACTAATTCTTGTTTTTCTTCCTCGGCACCAGCAACATCTGAGAATCGTACCTTGATATCTTCTTTATTTGCAGCTTTGGCCTTGCTACGTCCAAAACTCATTGGATTTCGGCCACTATTTCCTCCCATATTTCCCATCATAGAGAATAGGAAGAAGAAAAGAATAGCAAATGGCACAACAGAGACAAGGATATTGATCCACATACCGCTTGAACTCTCATGTTTGACTGTTACTTCTGCCTGATGTTCAGAAGCAAGTTTTTGCAATTCTGAAACTGTTGAATCAGACGGAAGAATAGTACTTGAAAATCTTTCTACTGTTGTAGCTGTAGGAGGAAAAAATTGAATTCCCGTTTCTTCTTTACTAGTCTTAGAATTTTTATAAACACCAGACACTTCAATGACGCTGCCATTTGGCTGATAGGTTAATTCTTTTACATTGTCTGCTGTAATTTCTTTTACCAGTTCTGTATAGTTAATTTTTTCGCTTCGTCCAGCAGTATTTCCAGAGTAAAAATACTGGAATCCTGTCACTAGGAAGAAGATAATTAACAAGTATAGAAATGGATTTCTAACTAAACCATTATTTTGTTTTTTCATTAAAGATAAATCTTTCTAATTTGAATAAACTTCTTCTTTTAATACTCCGACATAAGGAAGGTTACGATAATTTTCTTTATAGTCCAAACCATAACCTACTACAAACTCATTTGGAATAGTAAAGCAAGTGTAATCCGCTTCAATTTCAACAACGCGTCCATCTGGTTTGTCCAACAAAGTCGCGATTTTAACAGAAGCTGCTTCTCTTGCAATAAACATATCTCTCAAACTCTTCAAAGTTTGACCTGTATCAATGATATCCTCTACAAATAAAACATGTCTTCCTTTGATATCTTGAGTCACGTCTTGCTTGATATTGATGACACCACTACTTGCTGTTCCACCATGGTAACTAGATACCATCATGAAATCCATCTCAATATGCGTATCAATATGTTTAACCAATTCAGCCATAAAAGGAATCGATCCTTTCAAAATTCCAATAAGAATTGGATTTTTCCCCTCATAGTCTTTGGTTAATTGTTCACCTAGCTTTTTAGCCGCTTCTGTAATTTCATCATGTGAAACGAGGATTTTTTTAATATCGTGTTCTAACATCTTTTTACCTATCTATTTTTTCTATATAAATTACAGTGTTCATTATATCATTTTTCGTGTTTTTACTCAAATCACTGGTCGCAATTCCTGAAATTGAGACAATTTCTCCAAATTGCTCAATAATAGGGGTTGTTTTTCGTTTTTCAATAGGGATTTTTAAATCTATAAATAAGCGTCTCAGTTTCTTTCGATAACCATTCAGCCTAATAATATCGCCAGGTTTTCGACATCTAATATATACAGATGTTTCCCGTGAAACCGTTACTTTTTGAACAAAATCCCCTTCAATAGGAATGCCAAAGGAAAATAAATAGCCCATATATCGAACTTGATTTTGATAGTGTAACACAAGTTCATCTTCCTTTTCATCGGCCTGTGGACTGATTTTGCAAACTCGAAAATTCTGATACTCTTTTATCAATTCATAGTCATTTTTAAGAGAATGATGATACTGACTTTTAGTTGCTAAAATCTGTCGAACTTCGGCAAACTGAGCCTTTGTCAGATTTAAGTCTGGAAATTGATTAAGATAGTTCTGTAGCAAGATTCCTTGAGTTTGTTGAGAGTATGAAAATAACTCATTCAAATCTTCCACATCAATTTGTTTAGAAAGTTCCGTTATTGTTGCTTGGTAATCTGAAATTTCCCTTCCTAAATCTAAAATGGCGGATTTAAGACGAGGATTTTCTTTTTCAAGTTCTGGTAAATACCTATTCCGAACGCGATTACGAAAATAGGTATTTTCCTGGTTTGTTTGATCTTCGAAATGAAAAATTGGTGAAAAATCCTTTTTATGAAATTGCAACAAGGGACGGATGATTTCAATATCATCAACTACTTGACTTTCTTTTATTCCTGTTAAATGACGTAGCCGACTTCCTCGAATCAAGCGCATCAAAATCGTTTCAACTTGATCATCTGCATGATGGGCAGTAACCAAGGCAGTCGCTCCAACCTCTTTCATGATTTTCCTAAAAAAATCATAACGAAACTCTCGAGCACGCGCTTCTGAAAAGTCTCCTGAAAAGCTTGTGATATAAATAGGAAGTTCAGCTGCATCAGCTAACTTCCTTAGTTCATTTTCCTCCCAGTCAGACTCACTTCTCTGCTTGTGATTGACATGTGCTAAAATCAACTCAATTCCCAACTCATTTTGATAAGTAGACAATAGCTGGAATAAAAACATTGAATCCAGTCCGCCAGACAAAGCTAACACGACTTTCGAATGTTTTTTGAAATACTCTTTTCGGAGAAAATGATTTAAAAAATCCTGGTCCCTCATTTTAGAACCTCATAGACATCCTTAGCTATCTTAGCAATAGTATCATAATCAGAATTTTTGGTAAAAATAGAAAGAACGAAAGGAGAATCCGTATAAACAATGGCAGTGTCATGTTTAAACTCGTCGGCATCTCCGATTTTATGAGCTACCTTAACCGAAACACCTTTTGCGATTCGTTGGTTGTCAAAATCAGTCTTGCTCAAAGACTCTAAGACAAAACCATTCTGATTATAAATAGCTTCCATGACTTTTCCAGCCATTTTTGAAGAAGTCAATTTATCATTCACATCCCAATCCTCACCCATAATTGCGTACATTTTTTCTTTAAAAGCCCCGTCAGATTGATTGGTCACATAATAACCTAAAATATTATGAGCAACATTATCAGACTCTTTTGTTACCTTGGTAATTAACTGTTGAAGACTGTATTCTTTGTTATCTTCTTTTTTAGGTAAGCTACCACTACCTTCTGGTTTATAGGACCCAGGGAAACTATTTACTTCCGGGACATACTTGAAGCTACTGTCTAGCGTATATTCCCCTTGATTTATCTTATCTTGAGCGTAATAAAGGTAGGCTAGTTTCAAGATGCTAGCTGCATAGAGTTTGCTGTCTTCATTCACCCCAGCCTCTTTACCTGTACTCAGTTGTTTAACATAAATAGAATAATTTTCATTCTGATAGTTGTTTGATAAGATTTCTTGAACCTTCTGGATGCGATTGTCTTCTTCTGAGACGAACTCTTTTGATACCCACCCAACTTGATTAATATGAAGAAATTCTTGTCCCTCAGCAAAGAGAGTTCTATCCACCGTTACAAGTTGATAGGGAGAGAGAGATGAAGAAATTTCTTTAGCATCATAGGGGCTGTTATAGATAACAAACCCTGGCTCCAACCATACTTGTCTATTTTGAGTTTGAACTTGACTTTGATCATAGACCAAACGCTTATCTGCAAGAATAAACTGGTGATTATCTAATTTAAAAACAGGAACACCTTGTCTATTCAAACGCCATTCTACGATTTTAAAGGTGGTTCCAGGAGTCAATTTACCAGACTCCTTGACAAGATCCTCATTAGCATAGATAGCTGTTTCTCCATATACCATTGGGGATTCCAGAGTTTCTTTATAGTAGAATCCATAATCAGACTCAGTTAGATAATAAATTTCTTGTGAAGAGTAAGGAAGCTGTTTTTCTGTGCTAACTACTCTTGAGGTTATGATAAAAGCAGGTAGCAATAAAACTACTAAGAACTTACGCATTCTTCTCTTCCCTTTCTTCTTGTAATCGTAATAAATGGTTTTTAGTTGCCAATTCCTCTAATTTTTCATCTGATAAACTTAGAAATTGCTCAACAACTTCCAATAAATTTTCCATGACATTACCTCGGAAGCAAATCAGGAATTGTGTAAATTGCTTCTCGTTTCTTTGAGTAATAGTACTTGGCGCGCGCATATTTTGCTACATAGTCTTCATCTTTCAACTTTGCAGCAAAAGCAGATTCCTTATCCTTTTCGTCACTAAGAGTTTGGTACTGCTCTTTCAACTCTGTCAATTGCTGACGGCGTTGCAGTAACTGATCATAGCTTTGGGCCAAGTTATAAGTTGGTAAAATAAACAACAAGATCATCAAAATAAGGACCCAACCCATAAAACGATTTCGTTTTTGTCTCTCCTTCATCAGGTAACGACGACGTTGATGTTCATTTTGAATAAAAGAATTATTCATCTGTACAATATTTTTAGACATTTTCTTCTACCCGTGTTTCACTGAGAATTTCATACATACCTGCTGCATCTTCTTTTTTTGTACTATCTTTCATATCTAGTACTTTAACAAGCAACAACTTATTTCCAAAGCGAATTTCAACTTGGTCATCAACTTTCAAATCCGTTGAACTTTTGGCCAAGATTCCGTTCACCTTGATTCTACCTTTATCTGCTACTTCTTTTGCGACTGTGCGGCGCTTAACAATTCGTGATACTTTTAAATATTTGTCTAATCTCATTTTTATTACCTCAAATTATTATTGTACCATTTTTATCCTTTTTATAGAAGAAAAATGTTAAATGGGATTTGCTTCCTTTGATTCTTTTATCTCTAATAAACTTTCTCCAAAAATCAGCAAACCTTCTAAAATTTCATAATCCTTCTTGTTTCGGACATCAAATATAACTTCCATTAATCCTTTATTCTCAGCTATGGATGCTTTTAAGTTCGTTGCGGATAAGGCTTTAAAATAATCTTGAGCCAAGAATAGTCGTTGAGTGACTTTTTCAAATTGAACTGTAATCTTATTTTCTTTTCTTTCCACACGTTCTACAAATACCTTGTCAAAATATGACTTGACCAAACCAATCTCTAAAAGATAGGCCACTACGTCTGGGTATTCTCCAAAGCGATCCATCAATTCTTCTTGTAGTTCTTCATAGTTGACACGATTGTCAATTTGACGAATTTTCTTGTAAATTTCAATCTTATGTCGTTGGTCAGAAATATAAGTGTCAGGAAGATAGGCGTCAATTTGTAAAATCAACTCAGCATTTCCTTTGCTTCTTTTATTCCCATTGCCGTTCCGTTTAGCAATAGCTTCCTCTAGTAACTGCGAATACAATTCAAAACCAACAGAATCAATGAAACCAGACTGGGACTTTCCTAGGAGATTTCCTGCTCCCCGAATCGAAAGATCTCGCATCGCAATCTTAAATCCTGAGCCTAATTCTGTAAATCCCTTAATCGCTTCTAATCTCTTCTCAGAGACTTCACTGATTGATTTTTCTGGACGATACATGAGATAGGCATAAGCAATACGATTGCTACGACCGACTCTTCCTCTTAATTGATACAAGGTTGACAAGCCCATGTGGTCTGCATTTTCAATAAATAAGGTATTGGCATTTGGAATATCTACCCCTGTCTCAATAATAGTAGTCGTCACCAAAATATCATACTGACCTTCAATAAAGTCAAGTAGAGTATTTTCTAACTGAATTTCACTCATTTGTCCATGAACATACCCAATCGAAGCCTCTGGAATCAACTCCTGTAATTCTGAAACCTTCTGGTCAATCGTGTCAACTTTATTGTAAAGATAGTAAACTTGACCTCCACGCTCCATTTCACGCAAGACAGCATCACGAATGACACTATCATTCTTCTCTAATACATAGGTTTGAACAGGATAGCGATTGGTTGGAGGAGTTTCAATAACAGACAAATCTCGAATTCCCAGCATAGACATGTGGAGAGTACGAGGGATTGGCGTTGCTGTCAAGGTTAGAACATCTACTTGTTTTTTCAGTTCTTTCAAAGTTTCCTTATGCTTAACACCGAATCGTTGTTCCTCATCAATAATCATCAATCCCAAATCTGAAAACACAACATCTTTTGACAAAACACGATGCGTTCCAATCAAAATATCGACTTGACCATTCTTTAGTTTTTCAAGTGTTTCTGCCTGCTCTTTTTTACTTCTAAAGCGACTCAACACATCAATATTAACAGCAAAATTTTGGAATCGTTCCTTAAAATTCGTATAGTGCTGTTGCGCTAAAACCGTCGTCGGAACTAGAACAACCACCTGTTTGTGATCATTGACAGCCTTAAATGCTGCACGCATTGCAACCTCAGTTTTCCCAAAACCAACATCCCCAACCAGAAGTCGATCCATGGGATGAGAATCCTGCATATCCCTCTTAATTTCCTCAATACTACGAAGTTGATCATCCGTTTCAACATAAGGGAAGGCATCATCAAAAGCATGTTGCTCATCATCATCAGCCGAGAAAGCAAATCCCTTCAACTGACTACGCTCAGAATAAAGCTTAATTAAATCGTCAGCTATATCCTCTACCTGGTTCTTAACTTTTTGCTTGGCCTTTTTGAAATGACCATCATTTAATTTATTAAGTTTTGGAGCTTTTCCATCACTTGAAACATATTTTGACAGTAACTGAATCTGCTCTACTGGGATGGAGATTTGATCCCCATTTTGATATTGAACACTGACATAATCACGGTGAATCCCTTTGATTTCAATTGTTTCAATTCCTAGATATTGACCAATTCCATGGATATGGTGAACAACGTAGTCCCCTTTTTCAAGTTCATTATAATCTTTCAATCGCTCCGCATTTGACACATGTTGTCTTCTAAAACGACGTTTTAATTTCTTTTGAAAAATCTCATGTTCAGTAATCAAGAGAATTTTTTCATCTACAAAGTGAAAACCATGTCTTAGATTACCCTCAATCAAGTTTACAGATTCTTTACAGATACTTGACTTATATCTGGAATCCAATTTGATCTGATATTCCTCTAAAACATCTTCCAACGTCTTACTTCCCATTGAATTGCTAGACTGCAAAATAATAGTGTAGTTCATTTTTTTGTATCGCTCAATTTCTTCTTTTAAAAATGAAAATTGATTGAAAAACTCTTGCATGGGGTATTGATTAAATTGATAAATGTGATCAAACTTAAGATTTCCTAAGCCCTTTTGCAGATTGGAGAAAAAGGTAACTGGACTTTGTTTTTTATAGGTTTGCTCTGTATCTGCAAAATACTGCATCCCAGAAAATGATTTACCATTCTGTAAATCTTCTGTAAAGTATTGTGCTAATTCTCTTTCAAAGGATTCATACTGATTCATCAATTTTTGATAGTCATCAAAGAATACTGGTGTATCTTTTTCAATATAATCAAATACAGTCCATGTTTCATCGTAACATAAGGACAAAAACTTTCGACTATCTGAATGTACTTGTTTTTGATGAAAACTTGACAAAATCTCTTCCAAATATGATTTTAAAATTGGTGATAGAGTCTTTGAAATTTGCTTTTCTAAAGCTGACTGTCCTCGTTGATAATCTTTTTCTCTCAAAAGTATGTCGCTAGCTGGAAAGATAGTGAGGTTTGTCTGATTTTCTTTCGATAATTGTGTTTCGACTTCAAAAGTACGAATACCATCTACTTCATCGCCAAAAAACTCGATTCGGAAAGGTTCTAACTGAGACATCTCAAAAATATCTAAAATATCTCCTCGAATACTAAACTCACCTTGTGTCCGTACTTGAGTAACTTTTCGATAGCCAATTTCCTTTAACTGGTGAAGTAGCTCGTGTTGGTCATATTCTTCGCCAACTGCAATTTTTATAGTACTTTCTTTAAATCTAGTCGGAGAGGGTAAAATTAACCGACTCGCTGCGATATTACAAACTAAAATCCCTTTCTTAGACGGATCACTCAAAAAACGCAAGGCCTCAACCCGCGAAATGATTTTTTCTTGTGAAGACATCAAAAACTCTACCATAGGAGAGTCATCAACCAAAAATGGATAGACAAGTTCCTCTCCTAAGAGAGAAAGAAGATCACTGATAATTCGTTCTGCTTCTCCATAAGTTGAAGTCAGTAACACAATCTTATTTTCTTTTTCTAGACTGCTTGCAATTGCAATAGCCTTGGTAGACGTTGATAAACCAAGTATTAGTTGTCTTTTCTTATCTATCAGATTTTGATGCCATTTTTTTATCTGGTCATTTTCTGAGAATAAATCTAATAAAGTCACCATTTAGCCGTTATACCTCTGCATTGTTTTCTCAAAGTTTTTCTCTTGTAAATAGTAGTTTACAGCATCGTCAACCTTGTCAATGGACTGTAAAATACCCACATAGTCATCCTGATCAAACTTACTTAAAACATGATGAACAACGGACATGCCTTTTTTAGGTCTTCCAATACCTATTTTAACACGGTTAAATATCTGAGTACCTATATGTTGAATAATAGACTTGATACCATTATGACCACCAGCTGACCCCTTTGCTCTTAAACGAATTTTCCCAACTTCCATGTCAAGATCGTCGTAAATAACGAGTAAATCTTCAATATCCAAACCATAGTAAGTCAATAAAGCATGAACCGCTTTTCCACTTTCATTCATAAATGTTGTTGGTTTGACGAGATAAATTTTTTCTCCATTGAAGAAAAAAGAAGCTAGGTCAGCTTGAAATATCTTGTCATGTGTAAAGGTGACATTTTGTTTTTTGGCCAATTGGTCAATCAACATAAATCCAACGTTGTGCTTGGTTTCAAAATATTTATCCCCTGGATTTCCCAATCCTACAAGTAATTTGGTCATTTATTTTTCCTTTCAAAAGCCAAAAGGGTTGGAATTTTTTTCCAACCTAATTGACACTATTTATTAAATATTATTAAACGTTAAAGCGGAATTCCATGATATCGCCATCTTGAACGATATATTCTTTTCCTTCTTCACGCAAGCGCCCAGCTTCTTTTACAGCCTTTTCAGATCCATATTTCACTAGATCCTCATATGACATTGTTACTGCACGAATAAACCCTTTTTCAAAGTCTGAGTGGATAATACCAGCTGCTTGAGGAGCTTTCATCCCTCGCTTAAAGGTCCAAGCACGGACTTCTTTTTCACCAGCTGTGAAGTAAGTTCCAAGCCCAAGCAAGTGATAGGCTGCACGAGTCAACTTGTCAACGCCTGATTCTGTCAAGCCAAGTGCTTCAAGAAACTCTTGCTTATCCTCATCGTCTAACTCAGAAATTTCTTCCTCAGCACGCGCGGAAATAACGACTACTTCAGCATTTTCTGTCGCTGCAAATTCACGAATTTTCTTCACATATTCGATAGAATCTGGGTCTCCAACAACATCCTCATCCACATTAGCAACATAAAGAACTGGTTTAGTGGTCAAAAGGAAGAGACCTTTGACAACCTTTTGTTCTTCATCTGTAAATTCAATAGTACGTGCTGATTTTCCATCTTCAAGGACAGGTTTGATTTTTTGAAGAACGTTGAATTCTGCAACTGATTCTTTATCTTTTTGCGTACGTGCCATCTTTTCTACACGCGCGTAGCGTTTATTAACTGATTCTAAGTCAGCAAGAATCAACTCCAAGTTAATGGTATCAATATCTGCAAGTGGATCCACAAAGGCGTCTTCACGTCCTTGCTCACGCATAACATTTTCATCATCAAATGCACGCACAACATGAACAATCGCATCTACTTCACGGATGTTAGCCAAGAATTTATTTCCTAGCCCTTCTCCTTTTGATGCTCCTTTTACAATCCCTGCAATATCTGTAAATTCAAAGGTTGTTGGGACTGTCTTTTTAGGTGTAATCATTTCCGTTAGTTTTTGTAGGCGTTCATCTGGAACTTCCACCATCCCAACGTTTGGATCAATAGTCGCAAATGGGTAGTTTGCCGCCTCTGCTCCTGCTTTTGTAATTGCATTAAAAAGGGTTGATTTACCAACGTTTGGCAAACCAACGATACCTGCTGTTAAAGCCATAGTTTCTCATTCTCCGTTCTCATTTCAATCCCTAACATTATAACACAAAAAGGGAAAACTTGCTAACCCTCTAACTAAGGGTTCTTAGTCAATAATCTTATTCATTTTTCGTTCAAAATCATAGCGACTCATCATGACAAGGTGGTCACAATTGCTACATTTGATTTTGATATCTGCCCCTACGCGTGTAATTTCCCAACGATTAGCTTTTTTTCCTGTTGATTTAATTGTGCAAGCATGTGGTTTTTTCATCTCAACAAAATTTCCAACTTGATACATACTACTCTCCTTTTCTTTTTTGATTATATCATAAAAGAGGCGAGCCAGGCTCAACCTCTTTAACTTAATTTGTACGAACTGGTGTGATGAGCTGCATGAAGTCTTCGTCAGTATCTGCTGGCACAAGAGTAAATGGACGAACAGCTGAGATAAAGCTAATAGTTACCTTTTCGCTATTTAAAGCCTTGAGAGAATCAATCAAGTAAGTTGGGTTGAAACTAATAGTTAAATCATCACCAGTCACCTGTTCCGTATCGATTTCTTCGTTTACTTTACCAACTTCTGGAGAGTGAACATGGGCGCTAACAACTCCACCTTTAATTTCAAGCTTCACAGTACCATTTTGAGTCGCACTTGATAAGAGACGTGCACGCTCCATAGATTGACGCAAATTAACCACATCAAAAGTAATTGTAGTGTTAAAGTCTGTTGGAATCAAACGATCCGTATCAGGATAGTTCCCTTCTAGGAGACGAGTGTAGAAGCTAATATTTTCGCTTCTAAAGAGGATTTGATTATTTGCAAAGAAAATCTCTACAGTTTCAATATCATCTGTAAATACCGCTGAAAATTCGCGTAGAGAGCGGCTAGGAATCACCACATCGAAATCATCACCATTTTTTTCAAGAGTCAATTTCTTCTGGCTAAGGCGATGAGAGTCTGTCGCAACTGTTTTTAGTTCCTTGTGTTGGCTCAAAACAAAATGGACACCAGTCAAAATTGGACGACTTTCTTGCGTACTTGCAGCAAATGCTGTTTCATTGATAATTTTCTTGAGTAGTTTGGTTTCAAGAACCAAAGGTGTGCTAGCTGAAATTTCTTGGATTCGTGGGTACTGTTCGCTATCTTTTCCTTTTAGAGTAATTTCTGATTTGCCACTTGTTAAGACAATTTGTTTTTGTTCAATCTCTTTAAAATCAAGCGTTACATCTGGAAGACTAGATACAACATTGATAAAGAAAGAAGCTTCTAGAAGAATCGAACCCAGAGAAGTGATCAAGAGACCAGCATCTTCATTCTTTTGAGAAATGAAATTTTCAATAGAAATTTGACCGTTTGAGCCAATTAAAGTAATTCCTTCATTGGTAACGTCAATTTTGATTGTTGATAAAATTGGAATAGCATTTTTAGAACTTATTGCTCGTTTTGTGGTATTTAAGGCTTGTAGAAATAAATTTTTATTAATTGAAAAATGAATCATGGATTCTCCTTTATTTATTTTTAGTATTAGAAAGTTAATAGTAATAATAGAGTGTGTGAATTCTGTGGAAAACTGAGTGCTATTTAGTAAACTTAAGCCTCTAAGCTTGTTTAAAAAATGTGGATAAAAAAGATAAGAAAGGAAAAGTTATCCACAAGCTACTTAATTTTCTTTTTGATTGCTTCTATTTCTAAACGTAAATTATCGTCTTCGTCAATCAAGGATTTGATTTTAGCATGGGCATGAATAACGGTGGTGTGATCTTTTCCTCCGAATTCTTTTCCGATTTTTGGAAGACTGTTATCTGTCAGTTCTCTAGCTAGGTACATGGCAACTTGACGCGCTAAAACGATGTTTTGAACTCGTCTCGTTCCCTTCATTTCTTTGACACTCACTCCATAAAAATTACCAACTTCAGTTTGGATTTTCTCAATTGGAATAACAAGTATCTGGCGGGCGTCTTGCTTACGTGCTCTAATAGCTTCCGCAGCAATATCAATAGTAATATCCTTAATCTTCTTCACTCTGGCAATTAAAGTGATATCGTTGATTGCTCCTTCCAATTCTCGAACATTTGAATCAAATTGACCAGCCAAATATTCCAGAGTATCACTTTGGAAATGGTAATCCAAATGCTCTGTTTTACTTTGAAGAATGGCGATACGTGTCTCAAAGTCAGGAGGAGTGATATTTTGCGTCAATCCCCAGCTAAAGCGCGTGACAAGTCTTTCCTCAAGACCTTCTAGGTGTTTAGGACTTCGATCACTGGTTAGGACAATCTGTTTCTGCTTATCATGAAGAGCATTGAAGGTATTGAAAAATTCTTCCTGGGTCGCGACTTTTTTGCCACTGAGAGATTGGATATCATCGATCAACAAGAGGTCAAGACTACGGTAAGTCTTTTTGAACTTTTCCATTTCTCCAAGTCGCAAGTGTTCAAGAAAGTCATTGATAAAGCTTTCGGCAGGAATGTACTTGACACGCGCATCAGGAATATTTTTCAAAATCTCATTTCCAATCGCATTGAGTAAGTGAGTCTTTCCAAGACCAGGTCCTCCATAGATGAAAAGAGGATTATAGGTCAGAGCTAAATCTTCAGATACCGCTAGTGCAGCAGACACCGCCCAAACATTTCCATCACCTTGAATAAAGTTATCAAAGGTATATTTTTCTTTTAACCCTGTTTCGGAATAGGGAATCGTTGGTAGTGCAGGTGTGTAATCGTAAGTAGAGACACTATTCGTATCATTTACCTGAGGAGATTCTGTGCTCTGAGGTTTAGTGAAAATATAGTGAGGTTTGATTTCAGAATCATAAATTTCAAAACCAGCAGCAATGATAATATCTTTTAATTGCTTTTCCCACACCATTTCCATCTCTGATCTCGGTAGAAATATAGTAGCTGTATTTTCTTCTACTTTGATGAGTTCAGCAGGTGTAGCATAGAAATCATACATAGATCGTGTCAATCTTTCTTGAGCAAATTCTAAAATACGATTCCAAAATTGCTTTTCTTTCAA